>CAZFHT010000109.1:0-6203 GCA_964518785.1 uncultured Eubacterium sp. | reverse complement strand
CAATGCGATGTTATCGCATGAAAGTTTGCAGGTTATGGAAAGGCATGGTTATTAATATGGATGAGAAGACGAATCAATATATTGAATTAGAACATATTAATAAGACGTATGATAATTTTAAAGCGTCAGATGATGTGAATTTCAGTATCGAAAAGGGAAAACTTATCGCCCTGCTGGGACCGAGTGGCAGCGGCAAGACGACAATTCTTCGAATGATAGCCGGATTGGAGACACCGGATTCCGGAAATATCATTATCGATGGCAAGGTTGTCAATGATGTTCCGCCGAGTAAACGAGGAATCGGCTTTGTGTTTCAAAATTATGCCTTGTTTCGTTACAAGACGGTATTTGACAACATCGCTTTTGGGTTAAAGGTGAATAAGTGGAAGAAGGCGGACATAAAAGACCGGGTAAATGAGCTGATTGAATTAGTCGGACTAAAGGGCATGGAGAAACGTTATCCAAACCAGCTTTCCGGCGGTCAGCGTCAGAGAGTTGCTTTTGCCAGAGCGCTTGCATCCAACCCGGAGTTACTTCTTCTGGACGAACCGTTTGCCGCCATTGATGCAAAAGTAAGACAGGAACTGCGTTCGTGGCTGAGGGAAATGATTGATAAACTGGGGATTACAAGTATTTTTGTCACCCATGACCAAGACGAGGCAATCGAGGTGGCGGATGAGATTATCATTACGAACCATGGAAGAATCGAACAGATTGGCACTCCATGGGACATTTACCGACAGCCGCAGACGGAATTTGCCGCTGAATTCATGGGACAGCCAATACGAATTGAAAATATCAATCATTTCAAAGGCTTTACTCAATTAGAGGAGTCCAAACACGCAGTGGTGCGTCCGGAAAATGTCAGCATTACGAAATTGAATGAACCATTTAAATACCCGAACAGTCAGGAGAAGGGTGTTGTGGAACATATTCTCTTCCGGGGAAAAGAAGTGGAAGTGGTTGTGCGTGTGCAGGGAATCCAGATTAAGGGAACAAGAAGGATTGAAGATGAGCCGGTGAAAAGAAACGAAAAGGTAAATGTATGTATTTACCGGGCATATACTTTTGAAGATGCAGGAGAGGTTTCCATTGTGGGAAATGCCAATATCGAGGCAAAAGAGTCGGTTATTATTTAGAAATGACCTCTGCCCCTGACATTCTTTGAATTAAATGAAATGATAAATGATGGCAGCAAGGATAATTCCGATAATGCTGCCTATCGTTATTTTTATTGTGAGACCAAAAGTCAGCAGGATTACGCCTAAATCTAATGTAAGCGGTTCGGAAAGACCAAAACTTTTGCCATAATCCAGCCATGACAAAGCGGATACTCCGCCGGCAAGGTGTCCGATAAAACTTCCAAGGACAACGCTTGCTAAAATCAAAAGAAAAAGTGCCCAATTATTTTTTCCTGCTCCGCGAGCCATATTGATGTACCTCCAGTGATGGTTTTGTTTTCATATCATTGTTCAGAAGGAAATATCCTGTATCTCCGTTCCCCTCGAACAGTAATAAGCATACTCTTTTTTGAAAACTTTAGCAACCCAAAAATAAAAAACTGTGTCCTGTGGATGAAATTTTTGCAAAAAATGACGATATACTACTACGTATTATGTTTGAAAGGCATGGTTATTATTATGTTAGCAAATTATCACACTCACACGACACGCTGCCATCATGCGGCAGGAGAGGACCGGGAATACGTGGAAGCGGCAATCCGGGCAGGAATGAAAATACTGGGATTTTCCGACCACGCTCCATGGGTGTATTCATCCGGGTTTGTTTCCGGAATCCGTATGCTGCCCTCTGAGGTTGAGGGATATTTTGATTCCCTTCTTGGACTAAAGAAGGAATATGAAAAAGACATTCAGATTTTTATCGGCTTTGAATCCGAGTACACGCCGGAACTGGTGGAGGCGCAGGATGATTTGCTGGCAAATTATCCTCTGGATTACTTGATTCTGGGGCAGCATTTTC
The DNA here is from genome assembly GCA_964518785.1 of uncultured Eubacterium sp. Classification (GTDB taxonomy): domain Bacteria; phylum Bacillota; class Clostridia; order Lachnospirales; family Lachnospiraceae; genus Eubacterium_F. The sequence goes on along the minus strand of CAZFHT010000109.1, from coordinate 4,223 downwards.
TTGGCCCGGATGATATGGCACCATATGTTGGCGCACCTACAGATAAAGAAGAGATTTTAAAAAAATATGTGGACAGTGTAATCGAGGGAATGAAAAGCGGAAGATTTCTCTATTTGGCACATCCTGACTTGATTCATTTTACAGGTTCTCCTGAAGTCTACACGTATCATATGACCAGACTTTGTGAAAAAATGAAAGAGATAGACGGAATTATGGAATTTAATGTGCTGGGACTGGCAGACCATCGGCATTATCCGGTGGAGCGTTTTCTGGAGATTGCAGGGAATGTAGGAAACCGCTATATTCTTGGCATAGATGCCCACAAACCAGAGCAGCTGTTGAATCATAATGCAATCCGGGAGGCACAGGAGTTGTGTGAAAAGTACAAGCTGCGGCTTATGGACGGCATGGATTTGATGTGAGCAGGCTGGAAATTATGGTGATGCATTGTTATATTGCAGTGTTTTTCTATACAGTTACAGCAAAAAAAATTGAGGGGATTTCGAAAAAAGGAAATCCCTTTTTTATGTTGTATATTATATATGGGTAGTGACGTAATTTATTATTTTGCTGTAAATACGGCGGAAATCAGGTGCGTATGACGATTCGTGAAAAACTTGAAAAAAGAGAACATGATATTTTAAGTCCATATGCGGCGTTTAGTGATGAGTCGGAGGGAAGAGACCGATGGGAAGAGCCATGTGACATTCGTCCGGTATATCAGAGAGACCGGGACCGGCTTCTTCACTCTAAGTCATTTCGGCGTCTAAAGGGGAAGACGCAGGTTTTTCTTGCTCCCGAGGGGGACCATTACCGAACCCGCATGACACATACATTGGAAGTATCCCAGAATGCCAGAACGGTGGCGAAGGCATTGCGGCTCAATGAAGATTTGACAGAGGCGATTGCACTGGGACACGATTTGGGACATACTCCGTTCGGTCATGCAGGAGAGAGAGAGTTGGACCGCATTTGTCCGGGAGGTTTTCGACATCAGGAGCAGAGTGTTCGTGTTGTGGAGTTTTTGGAAAAAGACGGAAGGGGTTTGAACCTTACCAAAGAAGTCCGGGATGGTATCCGCAATCACTCCACCGCAGGAAATCCCTCTACACTGGAGGGGAAGATTGTGCGGATTTGTGATAAGATTGCTTATGTGAATTCGGATATTGACGATGCCATTCGCGGAAAAGTGATTCAAGAGGAGGACATTCCGAAAGAATATAAAGACGTTCTCGGCTATACGCTGCGGGAACGATTGAATACATTGATTCATGGCATGATTAGTAATAGCGGAGATAAAAACGACATTGTTCTGCCGGATGATATGAATGACGCATTGGCGGGGCTTCGGCATTTTATGTTTGAACGGGTATACATTAATTCTGTTGCCAAAGAAGAAGAAGGAAAAGCACAGTATATGATTGGCCAGCTTTATGAATACTATGTAAAAAACAATCATGAAATGCCGGAGGAATACATAGACCGGTTTGAAAATCAGGGTGCCTCGGTGGAGCGTACCGTATGTGATTTTATCGCCGGAATGACAGACCGCTATGCGGTAATGAAATATCAAAGTTTGACAATTCCGAGAACATGGTCTGTATTTTAGACACATACCGGAGCTGCTTTGGCGTGAATAGATGGAAGGAACGATAAAAGACAATGTATTATGAAGATGATTTTGTGGAGGAGGTTCGTCAGCGGAGTGATGTTGTTGACATCATATCTTCTTATGTCCGCTTGAAAAGGACGGGGAGTAACTATGTAGGGTTATGCCCTTTCCACAATGAAAAGACAGCCTCTTTTTCCGTTAGTCCGGGAAAACAGATGTATTATTGTTTTGGGTGTGGTGCCGGTGGAAATGTTTTTACTTTTTTGATGGAGTATGAAAATCTCACGTTTTTGGAAGCACTGGAGCAGTTGGCTGAGAAAGCCGGAATGGAACTGCCAAAGCAAAGTGATTCGGCGGCAGACCGAAGAAAAAGAGACTTGCGGGATGCGGTTTTAGAAGTGAATAAGATGGCTGCCAATTATTATTATGCAAAATTAAAATCGGATCGGGGAAAGACCGGGTACGATTATTTGAATAGCCGGGAATTAAAGCCGGAGACGATTGTTAAATTTGGACTTGGCTATTCTGATAAAAACAGCGGTGAACTATACCGCTATATGAAAAGTAAAGGTTACACCGATGATATTCTGAAGGAAACCGGGCTGTTTACCTATGATGAAAAACGTGGTGCTTATGATAAGTTCTGGAATCGGGTTATGTTTCCCATTCTTGACCGGAATAACCGGGTTATCGCCTTTGGCGGCAGAGTGATGGGAGATGCCAAACCGAAATATCTGAATTCACCGGAGACGATTGTATTTGACAAGAGCCGGAATTTATACGGGTTGAATTTTGTTCATGGCAAACAGGACAGTATGATTATTTGTGAAGGCTACATGGATGTGATTGCTCTCCATCAGGCGGGCTTTATCAATGCAGTTGCGTCTCTTGGTACGGCACTCACCAGTCAGCACTGTAGTCTGTTGAAACGCTATACAGACGTTGTGTATTTGTGTTATGACAGCGACGGTGCAGGGGTTAAGGCTGCCATGAGGGCGATTCCCATGCTGAAGGAAACCGGGATTCGTGTAAAGGTCATTGATATGCGACCGTATAAAGACCCGGATGAGTTTATGAAAGGGCTGTCGCCGGAGGAATTTAAAAAGCGGATGGAGGACGCAAAAACCAGTTTTTTTTATGAAGTTGATAATATAAAAGCTGAATATGACATGAATGACCCGGAATCCAAAACCCGGTTTATGAATGAAGTGGCGAAAAAATGCTTAACCTTTGATAATGAGATTGAACGAAATAATTACATTGAGGCATTTGCCAGAGAATACAGTGTCCGCACAGAGGACTTTCGCAAATTGGTGGCATACCACAGTGCGAAAATGGTAGGAATTGATTATGACAGGCTGCAAAAACGGCGAACACAGAACAGAAAGGAAAAAACAGAGGACGGCATTGCTCAGAGTCAGGGGATTTTTCTCACATGGCTCAGCAACCACCCGGAGCTGTTTGAAAAGACGAAGGACATTGTTTCTGTGGCAGATTTTGTGGACGAGCCCTATCGTCAGGTAGCAGAGATGATGTATCAGCAGTACGAGTCTTCGGGACAGGTACAGCCAGCCGTTATTATCAGTAAATTTGAGAGCAAAGAAGAACAATCGTTAGTGGCAGGACTTTTTAATAAGGAAATCCGTCAGTTGTCCAGAGATGAGGAACAGCAGAAGGCTTTCAATGAAGTGGTTCAGGGCATAAAGAAATACAGTCTGGAATACCGGAGCCGCCACGTGACTGATTTGCAGGAATTACAGAATCTGATGGAAGAAAAAAAGAAATTACAGACATTACAGATTAAATTATAATAGATTGCGCTGTTTTGCGGCGTCAGAATGGAGGAAAACATGACTAAGAAAAATGCGAATGCAGAAGAACAACAGAAAATGCTGGAGGTATTGAACGCTCTTGTGGAGCTGGGTAAGAAAAAGGACAATGTTCTTGACTTCGAAGAGATTGAAAAAGTATTTTCGGAAAATAACTTGGAGCTGGATGCGGAAAAGACAGAGAAAATATTTGAATATTTGGAGAACAAAGGGATTATCGCCATGGTTCCGGACAGTGACGCCGATGATGATGCCATTATGCTTGATGTGGATGATGAGCCTACGGAGGAGGAGCTGGAAAATATCGAGATGGCAGTGCCGGACGGCGTCAGCATTGAGGATCCGGTTCGCATGTATCTGAAAGAAATCGGAAAAGTACCGCTGCTGACTGCGGAGGAGGAAAAAGAACTTGCCATGCGGATGGAAGAAGGAGATGCCGAGGCAAAGAAAAAACTGGCAGAGGCAAACCTTCGTCTTGTCGTCAGCATTGCCAAGCGTTATGTCGGTCGTGGCATGCTGTTCCTTGATTTGATTCAGGAGGGAAATCTTGGTCTGATTAAAGCAGTTGAAAAATTCGATTACCGAAAAGGGTATAAGTTCAGTACCTATGCCACATGGTGGATTCGTCAGGCGATTACAAGAGCGATTGCCGATCAGGCGAGAACAATTCGGATTCCGGTTCATATGGTGGAGACGATAAACAAACTGATTCGTGTTCAGAGACAGCTTTTGCAGGAGCTTGGCAGAGAGCCGTATCCGGAGGAAATTGCAGAGAAAATGAA
>CAZFHT010000108.1:0-6252 GCA_964518785.1 uncultured Eubacterium sp. | reverse complement strand
AAAGGCGTTGTTTTTGAAATTTATGCGGCTGAAGATATTGCGACACAGGACGGACAGGGGACGAACTGGTATGATAAAGGCGAACTTGTCACGACCATTACGACAGGAGAAGGAGCGGCATTTGAAAAAGAGTGCAAAAATATAACCGGGTATACCGTGGATGAAGATGGAACCGTGACGGTGCAGCTCCCTCTCGGAAAATACCATGTAAAAGAAAAACAGACACTGTACGGTTATGTCCTGCCGGATAAAGGATGGGATGTGGAATTTAACTGGCAGAACAAAGACGAGGAATTTGTCTTAAATGCCACGGACATGACGGATGAGAATGGTGTGCTTCGTGTGGAAAATGAACGTGCAAAAGTAGAACTTTCTCTTGTTAAATCTGACGCAGCAACCAGTCAGGCAGTAGAGGGAGCCGTATTTGGAATCTATACCAAACATGATATTTATAATGCCGACGGCGAGAAAATTGTAGAAGCCGACACAAAATTAGGAACGGTCACGACAGATTCAGACGGAAAAGCAGCCGCAGACCTTGACCTGCCGCTTATGAGCGAAGGATATAAGGAAGAATCACAGACCGAAGCAGCGACAGGCTCTGCGGTTCAGATTGAACCCCCATCTTTCGATGGCGGCATTCTCAGCGGTATTTTGCCGCAGACGGCAAATACCCTAAACTCCGGTGATTATTATGTAAAGGAATTGTCTGTGTCAGGAAGTTATTATTTGAATGAAACCGAGTATCCGGTTCATTTGGAATATAAAGATGCGGATACAAAAGCCATTTCCATAACCGTGGAGGCAACGGACACACAGGCGACAGCAACTATCAGCAAACAGTCCATAACCAACAGTGAAGAACTGGCGGGATGTGAATTGAAGATTACGGACGCAGAGGGAAATGTGATTGTGAACTGGACATCCGGGGACAAGGAATCCATCCAGACCAATGAAGAACTCGGTTCTTTAGGATACCGAAATGTGACTGCCGGAATGGACGAAAAAGGGAATCTGCAAATTAACGGTCTGCTCCATGACAGAACCTATACCCTGACGGAAAGCAGACCGGCAGACGGTTATGTGACTGCCGATGATATTTCCTTCCAACTGACCGCAGGGGAGAATGACCAGACACTTGTCGCCGTAGTATCCGATGGGGATATGACGCTGCAAAGAGACAACGTTGTCCGCATGGTAGATGATACGACCAAAATACGTCTCATTAAACTGGCAGGAGATACAGGCGAAGGACTTCGGGGTGCTAAATTTGAAGTGTATGACAGTAGTGATAAAAAGATACTGAGTTTCACTTCGACAGAGGAAGGTTATGATATAGTCGGGAAACTCACCGTGGGAGAAACTTATACGTTCAAGGAAATCGAAGCACCGAAGGGATATAAATTGGCGGAAACGGTAAAATACAAGGTAAAAGACAGCGGAGAACTTCAAAAGGTGTCGGTTACCGATGAAAAACAACAGAAAACATCCGTACCGCAGACGGGAGGCAGCACCCCTCTTGGAACGGCAGTCCTTTTGCTGTTTGTTCTGTTTGGTGGAGGTATTTCGATGTGGTTTAGAAAGAGGACGGGTTCCGGCATATGATGAAAAAGAGAAAGCGGTTCAAGAGGTTATGGTGCCTCTTTTTTTTATTGGCAGCCGTATTGTCCGGTTTTCTTGTGTATCATTTTTATCGGAATGACCGGAAATGTGAAGGACGCTTTGAACAGTTGGAAACATGGGAGGAGGAACGGGAGCAGTCGCCCGTTCCTCAGACAGTTTCCCAAAAAGAAGAAAATCCCGACTGGATTGGGTGGCTAAAAATCGAGAACACCAGCATTTCCTATCCGGTCATGCAGAGAAAAGGGGATAACGAGTATTATCTGCACAAAGATTTTGATGGGAATGACAGTTTTTACGGAACGCCTTTTTTGGACGCCAGATGTACCACTGACAGCGACAACGCCATTATATACGGTCATAACATCAATGGTGGCAGGATGTTTGGAGCACTTCATGCTTACGCTGAGGAAAGTTATTACCGAGAACATTTGGAGGTAAAGTTTCGTGCGGGAGGGGAAAAGCGGACTTACCAAATCGTATCGGTGATTCAGACCACAACTTCCTCGCCGCTGTATTCTTTTACGGATGTCGGAAACTGGGAAGAATATCAAAGTTATGTAAAGATAATTCTTTCTGAAAGTCTGTATCAGACAGAAATGGGAAAAAAGATAGAAAAGGAAATGAAAGAAGAAACCGTGAAGAAATTTTTTCGTCGGTATCAGTTTTTAACTTTGTCCACCTGCCGGAGCTGGGTGGGAAAACAGGCAAGGCTCTTGGTAATGGCGGTCAGAGAAAGGGGGAAATGACAATATGGCAAAACTCAATCAAAAAGCCGTCCGTTCCATCGGAAAACTGATGGAGGCAGGCTTTGACAGTGAAAAGGCAATCACGGGAATGTCCGTGGATGATATGTTACGTCTGCCCGGCATATCGGTGGGAGAAATTAGTACCATCAATGAAATTCAAAAGGCAGTGCGGGCGGGAAAAATCATTACGTTTTTAGGAGGCGGCGAGCAGTATGAGATGTAATGCGGTGGAAGAAAAACACCCGCCGGAGAGAAAAAGAAATCAGGACAAAGAGAGGCAGGAGAGTGAGCAATGGCTGGAAAATTGCGAATGATTACCGGGTTGTATGAACAGGCAGTGAGAGAGGTAACGGCGTCGCCGGAAAACTGGATGAGCTTTTTGACTTCCGCCTGCCGTAATTACCGCCTTCCCTTTGACGAACAGTTATTGATTTATGCACAGCGTCCGGACGCTACGGCTGTTTTGGAAATTGAGAAATGGAACAAACGGTTTGGACGGTGGGTAAAGAAAGGTTCAAAGGGAATTGCTGTATTGGATAAAACATCAAAATCCGTGAGAATTAAATACTATTTTGATATTTCAGACACACAGGAGAGCCGTTATCCATCGTTAGTCCGTCCTGTTCCCTTATGGGAGATGAAGGAAGAATACCGGGAGGATGTGCGGGAAACACTGGTCAATGCTTTTTCCATTGAAAGAGAGGACAACAGTTTTGAGGGACTGATTTTGGAAACCGCAGAAACCATTGTGGCAGACAACATGGTGGACTACCAGTCGGATTTGGCTGATTGTCTGGAGGGAAGCCGTTTGAACGGACTGGATGAATTAAATCTCCATGTGAAATTCCGAGACCTGTTGGAGAGCAGTGTTGGTTTCATGCTTTTCACTAGGTGCGGCTATGACGCTGCCGATTTTATCACCCCGGAAGATTTTGAAGAAATCACGGTGTTTGACACGCCGGAAGTAATCAATCTGTTAGGCTCGGCAGCCAGTGACATGGCAGAAATGCCATTGGGGGAAATAGCAGATACCATTGGCAGCCGGATAAAACAAAAGCATTACACATTTGCACATCGGAAGAACGATGGGTATAGTGTGGGTAACATTCAGAAAGGAGGCATTTTGTATGACGAAAATCGAGTACAGCAGGCAGGGAGATTATCTTCTGCCGAATCTGACCGTACCGGAGGAACCGGAAGTGCATGGGAAGTACGCATCGCTGAGGAGGACGTACCTTCAGGAGAACCATTACGGCAAGTTTCTGAATCTGTTGACGCAGGGGAAACTCAACAGCCATCTGTTGCAGATTCAGCAGGACGCAACGAGCCGGATGGAGCAGCTTACAAGGGAGATGGCTCAGAGGCAGAACGTGAACGAGCAGTTGAAAGCCGAGAATCCGATGGAATGGTGCGGGAGGATGAACAACATCCGCCACTCAGCGGAGGAAATCGTTCTGAAGGAACTGGTATACAATTAGAGGAACAACAGGAAAAGTCCGGTGCGGAAACGCTGCCGGACTTTTCACTTTCTCTGGTGGAAGGACTGCTCTGTCATGATGAGGAACTCACAAAAAGACGTTTTGACATCCAGTTGTATTTTCAGGAGCATGAGGACTATGGCGAAAGAACTTCCTATATCAAAGATTGCTATAAAAAAGATGTATACACCATGTTTGATGTAGAAGAAAAGCGTGTTGGATACAAGGCAGAGGAAAGCGGACTTTGGGTATGGGAGGGGGATTTTTTGTCCCGCAGTGCCGAGTCTGTTTATTCATGGGCAGTTGTGCAGGAACTTGTGGCAGACATGATGGAGAGGGGTGTGTATTACAACCGCCAGCCGTATGCGAAACTGCCTACGGAGAATCAGCAGTTGTCTTTGTTTGATTTTGACTTTGGTATGGAAATGCAGGAGCAGTCATGGCAGGAAACAGCACCGAAATTTCAGATTTCACAGCAGCTTATAGATGAGGTGTTATGCAGCGGCGGAAATGAGCCGGACAGTACGCTGCGGATTTGTGCCAATTATATGCACGGAAGAACAACGGAAGAAAATGTTGCATTTTTGAAAAAAGAGTTTGGCGAGGGTGGAAAAGGTTTTATTTTTGAGGGAACAAAGGTATCTGCATGGTACGACGGAGACGGTATCCATATTGCAAAGGGCAGTTCGGTCAAGAGGGCAAACAGAAGTGTTCTGATTTCATGGGAGCAGAGTGCACAGAGAATTGCCGACCTTTTGGGTGAGGGACGCTATGCGCCGGGAGAAATTTTGGAACGGGCATTACCCGCTGAGAGGAAGGAACTGGCACAGAAACTCTGTTATATACAGCAGGATTGTACTTCAAAAACGCTGCTTGATAAAGAACTGTTTCAGGGCGTTTATCCGGGAAAAGCGGACAGACTGGCAGAGATGTTTTTGGACAGGCAGTCATTAAATTATATTGTGGAAATGGTGGAGCGGTTTGCTGCCGCCTATGAAAATGACCGTTCGTTGCTGCGTTTTCATTATCACAGACCAAAGGAACTTTTGGAACGCTTGAAACTATTGCAGAGGGAAACTGTCGTATTTGAGGCACAGAGCGAATTAACGGAGCCGGAAATTTTTATCTCCGACGATGAAGTTGACTGGTTTCTGATTCAATATGGGAGTGGAGTTTCACAAGGCAAGTACCGCATTTTCAGCCATTACCTCAACAGCCACACGGAGGAAGAACACATCCGCTTTCTGAAGGATGAATATGGAACGGGAGGAAGCGGACGAAGGGGATTCGATGAAAGTCATGATGCAAAAGGGATGGTATACAGTCGTGGTAATCTGATGAATCCATACGATAAAGTAACTCTCAGTTGGAAACAGGTGAGCAGGCGTCTGACAGAACTGATTCGTGATGGGAGGTATTTATCAGAAAAGGAACTGGCATATCTGCCGGAGTATGAAGTCCGTGTTTTGGCGGGACACATGTATCACTTTTATGCCAACCAACCGGAGGAAGTGCTCAGACCGTACACGAACGAGAGTGATTATTATGCGGCGGTGGAGCAGATTGTTTCACAATTACAGAAGGAAGAAAACATAGACAAAATTCTGACAGGGATGGAGCAGATATTGGATAATACTGCTGATTTTGCAAGAAATTATGAGTTTATGCAAAAGACCTATGAAGAACTGAAAGCCTATCGGGATGGGACGTATAACCTTTTTCCAAACTTGCCGGAGAGAAAAATATCAAAGCGGACGGAAAATGCTTGGGAGCCGGATGAGGTTGTGACAGATGGGAAAGAGGAAGAAACAATTTCGCAGGAAATACCGGAAAAAATCATACCGTCATGGGAGAAACCGAAGAAAAATGTGGGAATCCAGACCTTTGACTTGCACCCGGAGCTACCGGAAAATGAGAAAGTACAGTTTCGCATTAACGATGATAAATTGGGGCATGGAACGCCGAAAGAAAAATTTAGGGCGAACATTATGGCAATTCAGTTGTTAAAAAAATGCGAATCAGAGAACCGATATGCCACAGCAGATGAGCAGGAAATTTTATCGCATTATGTGGGATGGGGCGGTCTTTCCGACGTCTTTGACGAAGGCAGAGAGGCATGGAGTACGGAATATTTGGAACTGAAATCGGTACTCACGGAGGAAGAATACGATGCAGCCAGAGCCTCTACCCTGACGGCGTTTTATACGCCACCCGTTGTCATTCGTGCCATGTACCGGGCACTGGAGAACATGGGACTTCAGTCGGGAAATGTACTGGAGCCGTCCTGTGGAATCGGTAACTTTATCGGGATGAAACCGGAATCTTTAGTCGATTGCAAGGTTTATGGCATAGAACTGGACAGCATTTCCGGCAGGATTGCCGCGCAGTTATACCAACAATCGACG
>CAZFHT010000107.1:0-6294 GCA_964518785.1 uncultured Eubacterium sp. | reverse complement strand
AACAGCAAATTAAACTGGGACAATGTGGCAAAGGGATTATTTATTTTCTCAATCGGCTGTGCAAAGAAAATGCTGATTGCTGACCCGCTGACGACGGATGCACAGACCTTTTATGACCATATACATAATAATCTGCCGATGTTACAGTCATGGTTTTATTCCATTGAATATACCGTATCGTATTATTTTGATTTGTCCGGTTATGCCGACATGGCGATTGGACTTGGCTGTATGTTCAACATTACAATACCGCAGAATTTTAACTCACCGTATAAGGCAAAAGATTTTCAGGAATACTGGCAGCGCTGGCATATGACGCTCTCCCGGTTCCTTGGCAGTTATATTTTCCGAAACGTATACAAAAAGGGAAGTAAATACCGGAACTATTATGTGGCGACGATGGCAACCTTCTTTGTATCCGGTTTCTGGCATGGTGCCGGCTGGACGTTTGTGGCGTGGGGTGTGATTAATGGTATTCTCGTATGTATCGCCTCGTGGAGAAACCGCAAGGGAATGAAAACTCCTCTCTGGCTCGGCATACCCCTTACGTTTTTGTTTGCGGTACTGACTCGTATTTTGTTTGTGTCCACTACCTTCCGCGAGTCGTGGAAAGTATTTCGCGGACTAATCAATATCAGCAGTCTCAACATGGTTGATTTCAGAGCTTTCGTCACCGATAATTGGTATAATATTGCGTTGACGTTTGTAGGGCTTGCAATCTGCTGGTTCCTTCCTACGACAAAGAAGATTACGGATGAGCATTTTAAACCTTGCTTTAAGTGGCTTGCTTATGCTGCAGTTCTTCTTGTTGTCTGCATTTGTAACATGGACAAGGTAGTACAGTTCTTGTACTTCCAGTTTTAAAAGTAGAGGAGGAAAGATTGAATATGAACGGAAAACGCTGGACTATTTCCTTTGTGGCAATTCTTCTTGTTTGCCTCATCGTGATTATGTCATTAAATTATTTTGTGGACCCTTATGGATACTTTGCGGCACAAAGCGGTGACGCATATACGTTAGATGAAAATGATTATCTGCGGGAGTTAAAGGCAGAGCATATAAAGAACTTCGGAAACCAGTATGACGCTTACTTTATCGGCGGCTCGAAGGGTGGTGCTGTGCAGCCATCGAAGTTAAAAGAATTAGACGGTTATAATTATTACAACTGCTGGGTGCTTTCCGGAAACTTCCCAGACTATCTTGCCTATGTGCAGTATATTGTAGAAAACACGGACGCCAAAAAGATTCTTTTACAGATTTCCACCTCAGAGCTGTTTGATTTTAACCGGGAGGACTACGGTACGATTTATGAAGTTCCGGCGGTGCTCAGCGGAGAATCGAAAGCGGTGGAAGTGCTTTCCTTCCTCATGAAAAATCCAAAGACCGCATGGGAGGAGCTGACCAGTAATGCTGCATCCTATCCTTGCAAGGAAAGCGGTGAGAGAGATTTGGGACATTATTATGATTTCCGAAATAATAATCTGTCGAATGGATATTTTTGGAGTTATATGATGGACAACTCCGAGAAGTATTACAAATATTTCGATAAGGAAGTGTCAAACTTATCAGAAAATAAGGACCAGTGCATTGCAATTTTGAAACAGATTAAGGAACTCTGCGATGAAAATGGCGTCGAGTTACAGGTATATTTTGCCTCTCTTTTTGCCGGACAGATGGTTCAGTATGAGTGCGAGACATTTTATGATTTCTTGGAAGAAGTTGTGATTACGTGCAAAAATGTGTGGTGTTTTAATACATTTAATGACATTGCACTCTGCCCTTACAATTATTATAATCCATCTCACTATTTTTATGAGGTAGGAGATTTAATGATAGATACGATGGCGGGAAAAGAGTGCCCGGTGGAAGGCTTTGGACAGCTTTTAAACCGCAGTAATATTGGCACCTTTATCGAGGCAAGGCGGACTGCTTATGCCGAGTGGAAGACCTATTATGAGGCAAATGGCACCTTACCATATCTGCCATATGAATCCACAGCCAATATTTCTAACATTTACGGCTAATTTTGAGGGAGGAATGTGTATATGGGGATTAATGTCAAACTTGAAGTTTTTGATGGTCCGCTGGACCTTTTGCTGCATTTGATTGAGAAAAACAAAGTTGATATCTTTGATATTCCAATTGTTTTGATTACAGAACAGTATTTGGACTATGTGAGAAACATGGATACCAAAGATATGGATGTAATGAGTGAGTTTCTTGTGATGGCGGCAACGCTTGTGCGGATTAAATCAAAAATGCTTTTGCCGAAGGAGGAAGTTCCGGAGGAAGAGGAGGAGGATCCGAGGCAGGAGCTGGTGGAACGCCTCTTGGAGTACAAAATGTATAAGTATGCGTCCTTTGAACTCAAGGACCGCCAGTATGATGCGGCAAGAGTTTTCTTTAAGGCACCTTCCATTCCGGACGAGGTGAAGAACTTCAAGGAGGACATTGATTATGAGGAATTGCTGTCGGATGTAACACTGACAAAATTGCAGTCGATTTTTGATTCCGTCATGCAGAAACAGGTAGATAAAATTGATCCAATCCGAAGTAAATTTGGAGAAATTGAAAAGGAGGAGGTCAACATAGAAGACCAGATGCTCTTTGTGGAGGAATATGCGATGCTGCACCGAACCTTCAGCTTTCGAACGCTTTTGGAGACCGGTTCCGGTAAAGATTATATTATTGTGACTTTTTTAAGTCTTCTTGAGATGATGAAAACAGGAAAACTGCACATTGAACAGGAAAATCTGTTTGATGATATTCTTGTCACATATCAGCCGGACAAAAAACGAGTGGAAAAAACGTCGGAATTGGAGAACTTGGAGAGTTTGGAGAATTTGGAGGAAGAAAATTGAACATAAAAAAATTAGAGGCAGTAGTAGAGGCGATTTTGTTTACAATGGGCGAGGCGGTAGAGATTGAACGGCTTGCGGCTGCGGTTGAACATGATGAGGATACCGTCCGGAAAATTATCCGCAGTATGATGACACGATATGAGGACGAGGACCGGGGAATCCATTTAATTGAGCTGGACGGCTCTTTTCAGTTGTGTACGAAACCGGAGATGTACGAATATTTAATTAAAGTGGCACACATTCCGAAAAAGCACGTTTTAACGGATGTGCTTTTGGAAACCTTGTCAATCATCGCTTATAAGCAGCCGATTACCCGTCTTGAGATTGAGAAAATCCGCGGGGTGTCCTGCGACCACGCTGTCAATAAGCTGGTGGAGTACGGACTTATCTGCGAGGCAGGACGGCTGGACGCTCCCGGCAAGCCGATTCTCTTTGCCACCACAGAAGAATTTTTGCGGTACTTTGGCATTGAAACACTGGAAGATTTGCCAATTCTGAATCAGGAAACCATTGAAGATTTCAAAGATGAGGCAGAACGGGAAGTTGAGAGGGAGCTTCACAGAGGAGAGATGGCGGACGACGGCATAAATGCCGACGCAGATGTCGACGGGGAAATTTTTTAAAAAACAGGGTTGTAATTTCAAAAACTCTGTTATATAATAGCAAAAGACAATGACGTCAAAAGATATAGGGGAATACTATATTTTTTTGGCGTCCTTTTTAATGTAACAAGGAGGATTATTCATGAGGGAATACGTTGAAGAGTGTAAGAGGAAACCACTTGGTTTATATCACCCAAGTTTTGAGCATGACAATTGTGGTATCGGTGCAATTGTCAATATTAAAGGAAAAAAGACTCACAGTACGGTGAAAAATGCGCTGGATATTGTGGCAAATCTGGAACATCGTGCCGGAAAAGACGGCGAGGGCAAAACCGGAGACGGTGTTGGCATTATGCTGCAAATTTCTCACAAGTTTTTCAGCAAAGCAGCAAAACAGATGGGAATTCAAATCGGTGAGGAAAGAGAGTACGGCGTCGGTATGTTTTTCTTCCCTCAGGATGAATTGAAGAGAAATCAGGCAAAGAAAATGTTTGAGACTATCGTTGTGAAAGAGGGCATGGAATTTCTCGGATGGCGGGAGGTTCCGATTGCACCGGATATTCTTGGCAAACGGGCAGTAGAGTGCATGCCGAAGATTATGCAGTGCTTTGTAAAGAAACCAAAAGATGTGGAAAAGGGACTGGCATTTGACCGCAAATTATACATTGCCCGTCGTGTGTTTGAGCAGTCCAACGAGGACACTTACGTCGTTTCTCTCTCCTCCCGGACCATTGTTTACAAGGGAATGTTTCTGGTATCACAGTTAAGATTGTTTTTTGATGATTTACAGGATGTGGATTATGAATCTGCCATTGCCATCGTTCACTCCCGTTTTTCTACGAATACCCAGCCGAGCTGGCAGCGGGCGCATCCAAACCGTTTTATCGTTCACAATGGTGAGATTAACACGATTTTAGGTAATGCAGATAAAATGCTTGCCAGAGAAGAAACGATGGAATCCGAGCAGTTAAAAGGAGAACTGCACAAAGTTCTTCCGGTAATCAATTCCGAGGGTTCTGACTCTGCCATGTTAGATAATACATTGGAGTTCCTTGTCATGAGTGGTATGGAACTGCCTCTGGCGGTTATGATTACCATTCCGGAGCCATGGGAGAATAACCGTTATATCAGTGATTCGAAAAAGGACTTTTATCAGTATTATGCTACGATGATGGAGCCATGGGATGGTCCTGCATCCATTCTCTTTTCAGATGGTGATTTGGTTGGTGCTGTTTTGGACCGGAACGGTCTGCGTCCTTCCCGCTATTATATTACGGATGATGACCAGCTGATTCTATCCTCCGAAGTTGGCGTTATGCCGATTGGAGAAGAACACGTTGTGAAAAAAGACCGTCTGCGTCCGGGAAAAATGCTTTTGGTAGACACTGTAAAAGGTGAACTGGTGGATGATGATAAGCTGAAGGAAAAGTATGCTGCCAGACAGCCTTACGGTGAATGGCTGGATAATCACCTTGTTCATTTGAAGGATATCCATATCCCAAATCAGAGAGTTGAAAACTACTCCATTGATGAGAGAAGAAGACTGCAAAAAGTCTTTGGCTATACTTACGAAGAAGTGAAAAACTCCATTTTGCCGATGGCTGAAAATGGTGCTGAGCCAATCGCCGCCATGGGACATGATACCCCGCTTCCGGTTTTGAGCAGTCAGCCGCAGCCGTTGTTTAATTATTTCAGACAGCGTTTTGCACAGGTTACAAATCCGCCGATTGATGCGATTCGGGAGGAGGTAGTGACCTCTACGACTACTTACATCGGAGAAGACGGAAACATTTTGCAGGAAAAACCGGAGAACTGCCGGGTAATTCAGATTCACAATCCGATTCTGACCGATACGGACCTTTTGAAGATTAAAAATATGGACGTGCCGGGCTTTAAGGTTGGCGTGATTCCGATTATTTATTATAAGAATACTTCGCTGGAAAAAGCAATTGACCGTTTGTATCTTGAGGCTGACCGGGCTTACAAGGATGGCGTAAATGTGCTGATTTTGTCTGACCGGGGAGTGGACGAGAACCATGTGGCGATTCCTTCTCTGCTGGCTGTATCAGCAATGCAGCAGCACCTTGTACGCACGAAAAAAAGAACGAGCGTGGCAATGATTCTGGAAAGTGCAGAACCGAGAGAAGTTCATCATTTTGCAACCCTTCTCGGATATGGTGCCTGTGCTGTTAATCCATATCTTGCACTGGATACGATAAATCGTCTTATTGAGACGGGAATGTTGAATAAAGATTATTATGCAGCGGTAAATGACTATAATAATGCAATTCTTCATGGTATTGTCAAGATTGCGTCTAAGATGGGCATTTCTACAATCCAGTCTTATCAGGGTTCCAAAATTTTTGAGGCAATTGGAATTTCCAAAGATGTGACGGAGAAATATTTTACTGATACCGTTTCACGAATCGGCGGTATTACGTTGAAGGATATCCAAAAACAGGTGGAGCAGCTCCATACCTCTGCTTTTGATCCATTGGAGCTTGGCGTGGATGACACGCTGGATAGTGTGGGAACACACAAATCCAGAAGTGGAAAAGAGGAGCATTTATATAATCCGAAAACGATTCACCTTTTGCAGCAGGCAACCAGACTTGGTGATTACAAGCTGTTTAAGGAGTATTCGGCTGAAATTGATAAAGAAGACCGCTTTATGAACCTGAGAAGTCTTTTAGACTTCAACTTCCCGAAAAAGGGAATTCCGCTGTCTCAGGTAGAGAGTGTGGACAGCATTGTACAGCGCTTTAAAACCGGCGCAATGTCTTACGGCTCCATTTCTCAGGAGGCACATGAGACACTGGCAATTGCCATGA
>CAZFHT010000106.1:0-6356 GCA_964518785.1 uncultured Eubacterium sp. | reverse complement strand
GATAAGATTCTCGGCTTGGAGTATGGTGCCGACGATTACATTACAAAGCCGTTTAACATTCTTGAAGTAAAGGCGAGAATGAAAGCCATTATGAGACGGAGTTCCAAGCAGGGACAGGCGAAAAATGAGGTGTCAGAAGATAGTATGGTTCTCTATGGTCAAATACGTCTGGATTCGGAGGGACGCCGTCTGTATCTTGAAAATCGTGAGGTAAGTTTGACAGCAAAGGAATTTGAGTTATTTGAATTTCTCTTAAATCATCCCGGCTCTGTCTACAGCAGAGATAAGCTGCTGAGAGAGATTTGGGGCGTTGATTATCCGGGTGATGTCAGAACGGTGGATGTGCATATCCGCCGATTGAGAGAAAAAATAGAAAATAACGCAAGTGAACCGAAGTATATACATACGAAATGGGGAGTGGGTTATTACTTTGAAAATAAAGAATAAAATCAAACAAATCAAAAGTCTGAGAGCTCAAAGTCTGGCGGTTTTGATTTTGACGGGGGTACTTCCGTTACTGATTTTTACCTTTATTCTTATGAGCACGTATCGTTCGAAGACAGTTTCGCAAAGAATAACAGAATTGCAGGCAAGAGGTTCGATTTTGTCCAATCTGGTTATTTCATCCGCTTTTTTAACAAATGATGTTACCAGCGAGGTAGACTCGGAGTTGACACAGGTTTCTGACATTTATGATGGAAGGATTCTGATTGTCAATTCGGGTTTAGTTGTGTTGCGGGATACATACGGATTGGAAGAGGGACGTACTATGCTGGTGAAGGACGTTGTCTGCTGCATGAGAGGGCAGGAGACGAAGATTGTCCGCCAGTCGGACGAAGATGTTCAGATTATTTTCCCTATTTACGGCTCTGATAAAAGCTCGATAGATGGTGCTGTCGTTATGGTTTTCTCACTGAACAACGTGAATCGGATGTCGCAGGAGATACAATCCGTTTCTCTTACTATGATTTTACTCCTTGGTGTGATTATCATTGTGACGTCAGTGCTTTATTCCGGACAGATAGTGAAACCGATGAAGGAGGTCGCCGGATCCATTGCTAAAATTACGCAGGGAGATTTTAATGAGAAGATGGAACTTCGGGGATATGCAGAATCCGAAGCGGTGACGGAGAAATTCAACCTGATGTTGAGTGACCTTCAAAATCTGGAGGACGCCAGACAGGAATTTGTGTCTAATGTGTCCCATGAATTGAAAACACCGATTACATCAGTGAAGGTTTTGGCAGAATCCCTCATTGGACAAGAGGGAATGCCGGAGGAACTGTATCAGGAATTTCTTGTGGACATTAACGACGAACTGGAACGCATGAATAAGATTATCAATGACCTGCTTTCTCTTGTGCGTATGGATAAAAATGCCTCGACGGTAATAATTACGGAGGTTAATGTAAATGAATTTGTTGAGACAATTTTGAAACAATTGAAACCGATTGCCGAGAAGAGAAATATTGATATTGTGTTTGAGAGCGTCCGTCCGGTGACGGCGCAGATTGACGAGGTTAAACTTGGCATGGCGTTCCGTAACTTGATTGAAAATGCCATAAAATATAACTATGATGACGGCTGGGTTCGGGTTTCGCTGAATGCTGACCACAAATTTATGTATCTGAAGGTGTCGGATTCCGGCGTGGGTATTCCGAAGGAATTACAAGATAATATTTTTGAGCGTTTTTACCGCGTGGACAAGGCAAGGTCAAGGGAGACGGGAGGAAACGGACTGGGACTTGCCATTACCCGCAGTGCTATTTTGCTACACCGGGGTTCCATCCGGGTTCATAGCGTGGAGCAGCAGGGGACTACGTTTAATGTGAGAATTCCGCTGAATTATGTGGAGTAAAGGAGGTCATGAGGATGAAAAAAAGGATATGTTTTCTCTTTGTTCTGCTTACTTTTTTGTGTATCATGACCGCTTGCGGAAAAAAAGATACGGCGTCTCAGGGCGTTACTTATCATGTGTATTATCTGGACGCAGAGGGGAATGGTCTTGTGTCAGAGGACTATACAGCCACAGCCCCTGCCGGAGATACGGTGTCAACGATAGACGAGTTATTTGACCAGTTGCAGGGCAGAGGGAAAGACGGAAAATTTCAGTCACCGCTTGAGGCAGACCTTGAAATCAGTGATTTTCAGATAAAAGAAACACAGCTTTCTGTTTATTTTTCTGCAATTTATAATAACCGCAGCGGCTTAGACGAAATTTTGTCCAGAGCAGCTATCGTGAAAACACTCTGTCAGGTGCAGGGTGTTGAATATGTGGAATTTTATGTAGAGGACCAGCCGTTAATGCTGTCCGGCAGTGCTGTGGGGCTTATGAATGTTGAATCCTTCGTGGACGATTTAAACCCGGATTATACAGACCAGAGTAAGCAGGTGACACTTTATTTTTCCAATGCTGACGGAGATAAATTGCAGGAGATTACGACTGAGGTGACCTATAATGCCATGGAGCCTTTGGCACAGCTTTTAGTAGAAAAACTCATTGCCGGACCGGATGAAATTGAAAAACTTGATGTGACAGATATAGTTGCCACGATACCGTCGGGAACGAAACTGAACAGCCTGACGATACGGGATAATATCTGTTATGTGGATTTGAGCGAAGAGTTTAATTCTTTAGTTCCAAATGTGAAAAGTGATGTCATTGTTTACTCGGTTGTAAATACGCTGTGTGAACTTCCCAATGTGACAAAGGTACAAATAACGATTGACGGAGAACAGCAGCAAGTGTATGGGGATACGGAAGACTTTAATACACCATTCGAGCGTAATCTGAATATGATTCAGGGAGGCGCCGGATTGCAGGGATGACCATAGAGAACCGGAAAAGGAGGAAAATGTGGCAAGACGACCACTGTGTATTCTTTTATTGGTTCTAATCAGTTTGATTTTACTAAGGGGAAAAAACAACTCGTTCGAAGATGAGAGCAATTTGTCAGGGACAAAAGAACTCGTTTGCCAGATTCAGTCGGTGGAAGGGCAGGGGGAGAGCCGATGGCTGCTGGTACGGGATGTGATGGAGGGCGAGACACGATTTTGTGACAAAATGAAGGTCTATCCGGGCAAAAACACGACGATGCCGGGCGAGTTGAAAATCGGTAATATTATTCGTATTCAGGGAAAGACGGTGACATTTACAAAGCCGGGGAATCCGGGACAGTTTGATGAATACCGCTATTACCATGACATGGGAATTTCCTGCGGATTTTCCATGGAGTCGGTATCGGTTCTGGACAGTTCCTATAATTGGTTACAGCAAAAACTCAGTGAGATACGAACTAGTTTTTTTCAGAATTTTATGGCTTGTCTGCCGGAGGACGAGGCAGGTGTTTTATCTGCCATGGTACTGGGGGAAAAGTGTGCCCTGACGGACGAGACAAAGGAATTATATCAGTCTGCGGGGATTTCTCACATTTTGGCAATATCGGGACTTCATATTTCACTCATTGGAGCCGGGTTGTTCTACTTTTTACGCCGCTTTATCATGCCTATGA
This sequence comes from uncultured Eubacterium sp., assembly GCA_964518785.1. Classification (GTDB taxonomy): domain Bacteria; phylum Bacillota; class Clostridia; order Lachnospirales; family Lachnospiraceae; genus Eubacterium_F. The sequence goes on along the minus strand of CAZFHT010000106.1, from coordinate 2,844 downwards.
AAATGGCGGTCATCACATCTTCTATTCTTCTGATTTTGTACGGAGAATTAACCGGGTTTCCCATTGCGACAGAACGGGCAGTCATTATGATGATTTGTACGCTGGGGGCGAGATTTCTGGGGCGGCGTTATGATTTGTATTCTTCACTGGCATTGAGTGGATTGATTCAGTTATCGGTTCATCCGATGGAACTGTTTCACTCCGGATTTCTCTTATCTTATGGCACCGTTTTTGGAATTGCATTTTTCGTCCGGAAATTTCAGGAAAACGGTTCTAAAAACAGACTGCTATGCAGCCTATTCGGGGCAGTGGGAATTCAGATGATTACACTGCCGATTGTCCTTTACTTTTACTATGAGGTGAACCCCTACAGCGTATTTGCAAATCTGTTTGTCCTTTCCCTTGTCAGTGTCGTAATCGGTATGTCGGTATTGGCGGGGTTTGTGACGTCATGGTCACTGACGGCGGGCAAATTTTTCTTTGGCATCGTTCATGAAATTCTGATGTTTTATGAGTGGCTCTGTCAGTGTATCGAGAAACTCCCATGGTCGGATTGTATTCTTGGAAGACCTGCTGTTTGGCAGATTGTTCTTTACTATAGTCTGATTCTGTTGTGGTGTGTCTGGCGTAAGAAACGTCCCCGGTCCGGTTCTCACAGGTGGAAAGGTGTTCTGCTGGTGGCGGCACTGTTTGTTCTGTGCTGGCGTTCTTCTTTGGATGGCAGCATGATGATTACGAATCTTGATGTGGGACAAGGTGACTGTGCCTGCGTCCGTCTGGATGGAAAAACGCTGCTGATTGACGGAGGCAGTTCGGATGTCAGCAGTGTAGGAAAATACCGAATCAGCAAGTATTTGAAATATTATGGTATCTCAAAGATTGACTATATGTTTTTTTCTCATGCGGACGCAGACCATACAAATGGATTGCTCGAAATTTTAGAAGATAATAATTTTATGGGCTTTCAGATTGGCATGGTGGTGCTGCCGGGATTGGAAAAGAAAGACGAGAATTATCAGCAGTTGGTGGAAAAATGCAAAAAAAGAGGTGTGGCGGTGGCTTACATGAGCAAAGGAGACTCTCTGAATGTGCGGGGAATGGCGGTTCGATGTCTGCACCCGGCGAATGATTATGATTGGACATCAGAAAATAATTACTCCCTTGTTTTGCAGCTTTCCTACGGTGATTTTCAAGGTGTCTTTATGGGTGATTTGGAGCAGAGTGCAGAGTTGGAAATAATGAACGAGGTCGCGAAGTCAGACTACTTGAAAGTAGCACATCATGGTTCGAAGGGTGCCAGTTCGGAGGAGTTATTAAAGAAAATAAAACCAGCCATCGCCGTATTGTCTGCCGGGAAAAATAATCGGTATGGTCATCCGTCACCGGAGGTTCTGGAACGGCTGCAGTCGGTAAGTGCCAAATCGTACTGTACAATCGATGAGGGTGCTGTCACTGTGTCCACAGATGGAAAAAAGATTTTAGTTGACACTTATTTTTCATCGACGTATGATAAAGGAAGAAATTAAAGCAGGAGGAAAAACGGTGTTAAAAATAGCGGAGGAATTAAAAAATCACCGGTTGTCGAAGTTCCATCTTTTGTACGGTGAGGAACGATATATGGTGAGATATTATAAAAATGCCCTAATCGGTCAGTTGTCCAGTCCGGGGGATGAGATGAACTGTACCTCTTTTCAGGGAAATGCAGCCATCCCGTCTGCCATTGCCGATGTGGGGCAGATTCTCCCCTTTATGGCACCCCAGCGGCTAATCATTGTGCAGGACAGCGGATTTTTTAAAAGCAGCAGTGATATGGCAGATTATTTGCAGGAGTTTCCGGAGACGACATATGTTGTCTTTGTGGAGAGAGAAGTAGATAAAAGAAATAAATTATATAAATGGATTTCAAAAAATGGATGCGTGACGGAATGTCAAAGACAGACCGAGCCTCTCTTAAAGCAGTGGATTGCCGGTTATGTAAAAAAACAGAATAAAAAAATAGATAATGCAGCGGTAGAATATCTGATTGAACGGGTGGGAACGGACATGGAGACGCTGATTAATGAACTGGAAAAGCTGATTGGTTACAGCTGGGAAAAAGATACCATCGAACCGCAGGACATCGATGCGGTCTGCTCCGGGGTAATTGTGTCCAGAATTTTTGACATGATTGACGCCGTTGCGAGGAAAGAGAAGGATAAGGCACTGACACTGTACGCCGATTTGGTTGCAAACCGGGAGCAGCCTATGTCGATTTTATATTTATTTTCCCGGCATATTAATATTTTAATTCAGGTGAAGGAGCTGGCACAACGGGGACTGAACAAATCAGAAATGGCAAAAAAAATAGGAATTCCGCCGTTTACCGTACCGAAATACGCTAAACAGGCGGAACAATTCAAGCGTTCTCAACTGATTGCCATGCAGGAAAACCGACTGGATTATGAAGAAGATTTTAAGCGTGGCAAAATCAGTGACCAGCTTGCAGTTGAAATGTTTTTTATTCAGGCATTGACAAATGACTAAAAAAATGGTTTAATCAAATATGTGTGAATTCGGAGACGTATCGAAGTGGTCATAACGAGAACGACTCGAAATCGTTTTGCCTTAACGGGCACATGGGTTCGAATCCCATCGTCTCCGCTATTTAATGCGAACACCAAGGAGAGAGAACTTCTCCGATGGGATCGTGAATGACAAGATTGGCTTGGTTATCCCGGCTGGTCTTGTCTTTATTTATAAGCACAAGTTTGTCTCCGCGATAGTAGTCAATCAATCCGGCTGCCGGATAAACCGCAAGGGAGGTTCCCCCGATAATCAGCATATCAGCGTTTTGGATGTAAGATA
>CAZFHT010000105.1:0-6524 GCA_964518785.1 uncultured Eubacterium sp. | reverse complement strand
CAGCAAAAAGCTAAGAAGACTTCCCATCACAGCTCCGGTAATCAGTGTCAGATTCGTATTCAGCAAAAGTGCCGCAATCGTAAAAAAGGTCGCCACAATCGCAGTAACACCGGAGTCTAGACCATCCAGTCCATCCGTAAAATTCACACCGTTGAGCGTTCCGAGAACGACAATATAAGCAAAAATTACAAACAGCCATGAGGGCATCGTAAATCCGGCACCCTCCACAAAAGGAATTTTCACTGTCGTGTCCATCTTTGCCACATTGAAATAATAAAACACAAAAACAGCAGTGACTACGATTTGCAACAGCATTTTCTGCATTGGCGTCAAGCCGAGAGACCTTTTCATGACAACTTTGATATAATCATCCAAAAATCCAATCAGACCAAATCCTAATGTCATAAACAGAATCGGTATAATCTCTTTGTATCTCCCCACGTAAATGAGGGAAGTAAGCAAAATACTGGCAAGAATTACAAGTCCCCCCATCGTAGGGGTTCCATTTTTCTTTAAATGGGATTCCGGACCTTCATCCCGAACAGTCTGACCGAACTTTAATTTTCGCAAAAAAGGGATAATAATCGGGCATAACACCACACTGACCAAAAAGGAAATAATGACCGGCATGAGTACACTCAAGTCCAGATTTAAATTGTTTATCATAACTTCACACCTCTTCTTATCTTATAATGTTTCGTTTTTCATCAAGAAAACTCAACACTAGTTTATTTTATACCATTACGAGATTCCCCGCAAGCACTTATTCATTTGACTTTCCATCCTCTGATTTTTCATCCAGCAGATAAGGCAGTACATTGGAATACAGCGTCGATATTACCGGTGCCGCCACCGTTCCTCCATAATACAAACCCTGCGGCTCGTCAATTCGCACCAGCGCAATCACCTGAGGATTTTCCACTGGGGCAAAACCAATCGTAGAGGCAATATATTTTCCATTTCCTCTCGGAAGTTTCTGGCTCGTTCCAGTCTTTGCCCCCACCGTATAACCTTCCACTCCGGCATTTTTTCCGGTCCCCTCCGATACTACTTTTCCCAGTGCCTCTCGCACCAAATCTGAAGTTTCTTTGGACAGAACCTCATCTCCCTCCGGATAAGAAAAGCGTTTCAGTTTTGTGCCGTCTGAATTTTTCACACTCACTCCAAAGTGAGGGGTAATGCTTTTTCCTCCATTGACAGCCATTGCAGCGCAGGTCAGCAGGCGAATGGGTGAAAGCTGAAAGGACTGTCCGAATGACATTGTAGCGAGCTCCACCGCCCCCACATTTTCTTTCTTATGCATAATCGCCACTGCCTCGCCCGGCACATCAATGCCGGTTCTTGTAAGAGCTCCCATTTTCTGAATCTGCTCGAAAAAGTTGTCCGTTCCCACTCTTGCTCCCACCTCCATAAAGACGGGATTGCAGGAATTCATAATTCCTTCAAGAAACGTTTCCGAGCCATGACCGGTTGTTTTGTGACAGCGTATCCGCCGGTCCTCCACCATTTTGTACCCCGGACAGTAAAAGGTGTCTGTCATTTTCACCGCCCCGGTTTCCAGTGCAGCCGCTGCTGTCAATATTTTAAAAGTAGAACCAGGTTCATAGGTATCCGATACACATTCATTTCGCCACATGGCATTCAGTTTCTCATTTTTTTCTTTTTCCGAAAGTCCTGTCGCATCGGATGTCAGCGTATAAGGACTGTTCAGACTGAACTCCGGTGCATTCACCATGGCATAAATCTCGCCATTGTTCGGATTCATCACAATAATCTCCACGCTTTTTGCCTGTTTTTTCTTCAGCAGTGTATTTGCCACTTGGTCTGCATATTCCATAATAGTAAGGTCCAGACTGGTATTCAGCGTCCACCCGGCAACCGGCTCAATCCGGTCCTCAGCTCCATTTTCAATTTCTGTCCCGTAGGCGGTGGTCATAGTCAAAATCGAACCGTCCAGACCTTTTAAATATTTCTCATAAGTTACTTCAAGGCCAATGATTCCCTGATTGTCACTTCCGGTAAAACCTAAAACTTTGGATGCGAGCGAATCATAAGGATACTCCCTTTTATAGTCTTCATCAACGGTCACTCCCGCCAATTTATAGTTGCGTATTCTATCAGAAGTTTCTTTGTCAACATTTGATTTGACTTTCTCACGCAAAGACACCTTTTCCACTTTTCTTCGGATGGTATCTTCATCCATTTCCAATTCCTTGGATAAAATCTCGATAACGTTTTCCGGTTCTTTTATCTGGCTGTGGATGACAGAAATGGTGGATACCGACTTGTTTCCTGCCAGCAATTTACCGTTTCGGTCCAAAATCTGCCCTCGTTCTGCTTTTATCTCCCGTTCCCTCTCATGGAGTTCTTTTGCCCGGACACCATAATAATCTGCCCGGACAATCATAAGATATCCAAGTCTCACCAGCATGCATACAAGTACAATGCCAATAACAAAAAATACCAAAAACATATTCCGTCTTTGGTAAGTTTTGTGCCTAATCCACATAAGTCACCTCAGAATCAACCATTGTTATAATCTATTGTAATTCACGCTGTCTTATGATTCTTTTGACTCATCTGAATCCGAATTATCACTATCACTCTCTGCATATTGTCCCAAAAATGGGAGAACTTTTTTCATTATTTTCGATGCAAATTCAGTAGCATAGGTACTGTGTGCCTGATCCTCCACATGAGGCTCATCAATAATAACGTAAATCGCTACCTCCGGGTCCAGTGCCGGTGTGCAGCCGATAAAGGACACAAGATAATTCTTTTTGTTACGTCCCGACTTTTCCGCCGTACCTGTTTTACCTCCGATGGAATATCCTTTGACCTGAGCCGGAGATGCAGTTCCCTCCTCAACTGTAGAAAGAAGATAACTGCGGAGTTTTTCACTGGTATCTGCCGTTGTTGTCTTCTTAACCACTACCGGGTCTACCGTTTCCACTACCGCACCATCACTGTTTTGAATTTCTTTTACAATGTGCGGCTGATAATAATTCCCCCCGTTTATAAGGGAACAAAAGCCGCTGAGCATTTGAACCATGGTAACCGTCTGTGTCTGTCCAAAGCTGCTGGTGGCAAGCTCTACCGAATTTAACTGGTCTTTCTCATGAATCTGTCCCGATGTTTCTCCCGGCAAATCAATACCGGTTTTCTGACCAAATCCATATAGCTGATTATACTTGTAAAAGCGGTTCTTTCCTAATTTCAAACCGATTGACATCAGTGCCGAGTTGCAGGACTCCATCAGGCTGTGACGCAAATCCAAACTACCATGCCCGGAACGGTTGCTGCAATGTATTTCGCGGTCCGCCACCTTTAAAACACCACTACAGGCAAATGTCGAATTTTCATTCACAAGATTTTCATCCAATGCTGCCGCAACGGTAAACGGCTTAAATGTAGAACCCGGCTCGTATCCTGAACCGATACAAAAATTTGACCACATGGACATGAGATTTTCATTTTTCTCATCATCGGACATGGCGTTAATCTCTTCCTGCGTGTACATGGCAGAAAGGTCTCTCGGATTATTCAAATCAAATGTGGAATTTGATGCCATGGCAAGTATCTCGCCATTGTTCGGATTCATAATCATCACTGCCACCCGTTCAGCACCAACGCCCTTGGATTGAAACTTAGCAATCTGCTTTTCCACGAGCTGCTGTACATTGGCGTCAATCGTAAGAATAACCGAATTACCATCTTTTGCCTCTTTAATCGTCCGCTGCAGATTCATGCCGGAATCAAAATATCCATACTCTCTTCCGGTAGTTCCGCATAAAACATCATTGTAACTCTCCTCCACACCGTAAGTTCCCTGATTTTCCGAGGACATAAACCCAATCAGATTACATCCCACAGTGCCAAGGGGATAATTTCTCGTATAGGACTCTTCAAACCAGACACCCTGAATATTCTCGTCTTCCTCCATTTTTTCTTTAAAGCTATCCACTGTTTCCTGGTCCAGTCCCTTTAAATCATCGATATGTTCGTACATGGAATTTGGCTTATTTTCAACAACACTGTCCAGCTCGTCCCTAGACACGTCAAAATGACCGGCAATCGCACTTAACGTAGTCTCACGCTGCACGTCGTCCGTCATAAGCGTTCTCGGTTCCAATACCAGATTGTATTTTCGCACACTGACCGCCAGTGTCGTATTGTTTCTGTCCTTAATACTGCCCCGCTGATAATTTAAAACCGTATTCGTATAAGACTGCTGCGACAATGCTGCTTTTTTATACCGGGAACCGTCATTTTTATCAATTAAGTATATTCTTGCCACCAAGGCGGCAAACGCAATCAGAAAAACGACAAAGAGAGCAAAGAGGGTGATTCTCATTCCTCTTGTGAATCGTTTTACCCTTGCTTTCCTTCGTCGTCTTCGTCTTCGATTATAGGATGATTGATTGTATGAAACCATCTGTATTCCACCTGCTCATTTATTCTGTCGGAATGCTGCCATGCTGACGAACCTGTGTACTTTTCTTACTCTCATAAATATAAATCTGGTCACTGGTAGCTTGTCTCATCCCCAGTTCTTTCGTAGCCTTTTCGTATATCGTATCCAAATCTACGGAATTTTCCAGTTCTATCTCCGCAGCAGCATTATCTTTCTCCATGTTTACTACTTCACTCTGTAAGTTTACCACACTTTTGCTGAGATAGGTAGACTGAAATTGCAAATGAAGATAAAAAATTCCCACAAACATAACCGCAGCAAAGGTAATAAAGGTCAAAAGAACCGCCACCTTATCCACCCGTGGCTTTGGCTGTCTTCTCTGTCGCTTTCTATATTCCTGTCGCTCTTTTTGTCTTCGGCGAATCTCCTCCTCATTATTATAGTACGGTCGTGGTGCTGCTGTTCGTGCCGCACTTCCATACACATAAGATGCCGTCTTTCTAGCCATGATATTATGTCCTCCTGCTTTTTGTTACTCCTTGTCCATTCTTCTTTCGAACACTCTTAATTTTGCACTTTTCGATCTCGGATTCATCGTCTGTTCCTCTTCCGATGGGAGAACAGGCTTTCTTGTAATCACTTTTCCTTTTGGACGGTTTCCACAGACGCAAACCGGAAAATTCGGCGGACAAGTACATGGATTTTCGTTCTTCCGAAACGAATTCTTGACCATTCTGTCCTCCAATGAGTGGAAGGTGATAATACAAAGTCTTCCGCCGTCATTCAATAACTGAATCATATCGTCCAAAGCATCCCGCAGCACTTCCAATTCATGATTGCATTCAATCCGAATTGCCTGAAAAGTCCGCTTTGCCGGATGACCTTTGCCGTTTCTCGCCTTTGCCGGCATTGATTTACGGATAATATCTACCAGTTCAAACGTTGTCTCAATCTCTTTTTCACTTCGTGCCTTCACAATATTTCTGGCAATGTTTCTGGCAAACCTTTCTTCGCCGTATTCCCACAAAATTCGTGCCAGTTCACTCTCAGAATACCGGTTCACGATTTCTTTTGCGCTTATGGTCTGCTCTCTATCCATCCTCATATCCAGCGGTGCATTTCCCATATAAGAAAACCCGCGGTCTGCGTTATCCAACTGATAAGAGGACACTCCCAAGTCCAACACAATGCCATCCACTTTTTCAATTCCCAAGTCCTGCAATACTTGTCTCATATGAACGTAGTTACTTTTGACAATGCTCGCTTCTTTCTCAAATTCTTTCAGGCGAATTGTCGATGCGGCAATCGCCTCTTTATCCTGGTCAATACCAATAAACCGTCCTTTATCCGACAACCGGCGGCACACCTCACAGGCATGTCCGGCTCCTCCCAATGTACCATCTACATAAATTCCATCGGGTTTTATCATTAGTGATTCAATCGTCTCGTTTAAAAGAACAGACACATGCTGAAATTCCATCGTTAACCTCCATTCTAAAAACTGAGACCGAATTCCGACATATGATCAGCAATGTCCTCAATATCTTCATAGTCATCGCTGTCATCCCATCTCTCTTTACTCCAGATTTCAATCTTTGAAAGTACGCCGACAAACACAACGTCTTTAGATAATCCGGCATATTCTCGAAGTTTTGCCGGTATCAGCACACGCCCCTGCTTGTCCACGTCACAAGATGCGGCATTCGCAAGAAAATGGCGCAGTAACTTCCTGCCCTCCTTATTTCCGGGAAGGGCATTTAGCTTGTCGATGAAACCCTGCCACTCACTCTGTGGATATGCAAACAGGCAGCCGTCCAGCCCCAATGTGACTACGAAGGATTCTCCGAGGCCTTCACGAAGTTTTGCCGGGACGATTACTCGTCCTTTTGCATCCAATCCGTGTTCGTATGTGCCCATAAACATATTGTCTCACCAACTTCCGTACCGCAAAGCAGCAGGACTGTCACAGCGCACCACTTTTTGTACCACTTCGTGACACCACGCCCCACTTCACTCCACTTTTAACTACATGATACACCACTTTATGGGAATGTGCAAGAAAATTTTTCAGCAGGGCAGAAAAAAAATAAGAGGTATGAGCAGGCAGGGG
>CAZFHT010000104.1:0-6605 GCA_964518785.1 uncultured Eubacterium sp. | reverse complement strand
TCAAAAAGTACACCTTTTGAGACAAAAATAAATTATAAGGAAATGGAGATATGAACATGAGGGAAATGAAAAAACGTCTTGTGTTATTACTAATTTTCGCCATGACTGTGGGCTTTCTGCCGACAGACACCTCGCAGGCAGTCCAAAAAGTAAAGTTAAGCAGTAAGAAAATTAGTGTTACCGTAGGGCAAACAAAAACACTGCAATTGAAGAACAATAAGAAAAAAGTGATTTGGACAGTAACATCCGGCAAAAAGAATGTTATGCTCAAGAGCAAAAAGAAAACAAGTGTTAAAATCAAAGGAAGAAAAGCGGGAAGTGCAAAAGTGCAGGCGAAAGTCGGCAAGAAGAAGTATGTTTGTACGGTAACTGTCAAAAAGAAAGCTGCAACAAATACACCTACCAATGGAAATTCAGCCAATGGAAATTCATCCGCTGGTACTGCTGGAAGTGCAACACCGACTCAAATACCAGATATAACAAAGTCAACAGAAACTCCCTCATCTTCTGATATAATGGAAAATTCGGCAGCGGGCTTGTATGATTTGGATATGAAATTGAAATACAGTTGGGATAAGTTGCTTGAAAATGGTTGGATAATCGTTTCAGACAAAAATGAAATAACTGTGTCAAGCAGTGAAAAACTAGAAGGTGTGCTGGTGATTTCACCAAATGTAACCAGCATAGGTGAGTGGGCATTTTGCGAATGTAACAAACTGACAAGCATAGAGATACCAAGCAGTGTAACTAATATAAATTATAATTCAATTGATGGTTGCGACGCATTGACTAGTATAATTGTAAGTGATGACAATCCAAACTACGACAGTAGAGGAAATTGCAATGCGATAATTGAGAAGAAAAGCAATACGTTGATATGTGGATGTCAAAGTACTAAGATACCGGATAGTGTAACCAGCATAGGTGTGGAGGCATTTTCTTGGTGCAGAAACCTTACTGATATAGAAATACCAGACAGTGTAACCAACATAGGTGGTTCGGCGTTTAGTGGTTGTAGCGGACTAACGAGTATAGAGATACCGAGTAGTGTAACCAGCATAGGTGTGGAGGCTTTTTTTGCTTGTAGTGGGCTGACCAGTATAATTGTAAGTGATGATAATCCAAACTACGACAGCAGAAAAAATTGCAATGCGATAATTGAGAAGGAAAGCAATACATTAATAAGTGGATGTCAAAATACTGAGATACCGGATAATGTAACCAGCATAGGTTATGGAGCGTTTGGTGGATGTGGCAGTCTGACCCATATAAAAATACCAGACAGTGTGATCAGCATTGATAATGATGCATTTTCTTCCTGTGAAAGTTTGACTGATATAGAAATACCAGACAGTGTAACCAGCATAGGTGGTTCTGCGTTTGGTTCTTGTAACGGACTGACAAGTATAAAGATACCGAGCAGTGTAACTAGTATGCGTAATGCTGTATTTGATGACTGTAGTAATCTGACGACGATATATTGTCAAGCTGAGGAACGACCATCTGATTGGGATTCTAATTGGAATGTGGGCTGTTCCGCTGAGGTCGTTTGGGGGACTAAGTAGAGACTGATTTTAGAATTTTAAAAAATAAAATTTCTGTCAGTGAGAGATTATCTCACTGGCAGTTTTTATTTCATCAAAAGATCATTTTTGCATTTTACCATTTACCATCTTTCAAACAATTTGACCAATTTCTGTTGTCACAATGATGTTTTGGGGATATAATGAAAATAATGGTGTTGTAGAGAGGGGATGGTAAATATGGGAAGTTTAAGTTCTAGGACAATTAAAGTTGTTTCTCCTGATGTAAATCAAGAAAAAATGATTGCACAAAATATAATTTCATTGCAGGATGCGGAGATGGACGCCAGAGCGTTAAAAGCTGTTAGGGTTGCTGTTGAAAAGGCTCAGTTTTGCAAAAAACCAATCGCACGATATGATGTTACATCGAAAAGGACATATATAGAGTATGCTGATGGGGAGAAAAAATATGTCGATGAATAAGAAACCCGTGGTTTTGGTTCTGGCAGGACCAAATGGTTCAGGTAAAAGCACAATAACTCAATATTTTGAGAGAGTTGGCGAATATACCAATGCTGATGAAGTTGTGTATTCAACTGGAATGGATAACAAGGAGGCAGCGGTGTTGGTAGATAAGAAAACATAAAGAGGATATTTCTATATTTCCTAACGAGCTATGGGGAGAAAAAGAAATATTAGAACTTATGAAAGACAAAAGTGGAGGTAGTTATGAATACAACGATACAATATCCGAATGAACCACCGAGGGAACCGGAAAAACCGAATTTACATCCGGCACCGGGGCAACGCAAGCGGACTCCGGCGGAGCTTGGCTTGTGGTTCACGCATGACCCGGCAATTTTTCAGGATGATGTTTCCGGGAATTATTATATTTACGGAACGGGTGCGGTATGTCAGAAATCCACAGATTTGATTCATTGGGAGCATATCGGAAAAGTCGTAAAGGAACCGCCAAAAGAGGCTGTGGACTGGGTTGGCGGAAAGGACATCTGGGCACCGGATATTGTGAAGGTCGGAGAGGAATACCGTTTGTATTGTTCAAATTCCTCGTGGGGCGTACGACAGTCCTGCATTTTCCTCGCTGTGGCAGACAACCCGGAGGGACCTTTTGTTCCGAGAGGAGTTGTATTAAAGACAAGTGATGAAGGAAACGTCAACGCTATTGATGCGAATCTTATCACAGATGAGAAAACCGGAGAGATGTATATGGTGTACGGCTCTTTCTGGGGCGGCGTCCACATCTTGAAACTGGATTCGGATACGGGGCTGGCAGCCGAAGAGGGCGTAGGTAAATGTCTTGCGTGTCGCCCGAAATGGATGAGTACGGCGTTAGAAGGTCCGTATATGATTTATAACCCGGACACCGAATATTATTACTTGTTTGTGTCATACGGTTCCTTAAAAATGGATTATCAGATTCGTGTTGGCAGAAGTAAATCGGTGACAGGTCCTTTTGTGGATTTCAATGGAAGGGAACTGACGGATTTGACAGACGAGGATAACAGTATCGGGCTGATGGCGTTTTGCGGTTACGCTTGGAACGATGGTGTTTCCTATATGGCACCGGGACATAATTCGGTTCTCCATGATAAAGATGGTTCGTGGTATCTTGTGTGCCATATCCGGGAGAAGAATTTTATCGGGAAACCGGAACCTTCCACGATGCAGGTGAGGAGAATTTACTGGACGGCACAAGGGTGGCCGCTTGTAAGCCCGGAGCCTTACAGCGGCGAAATTGACCAGCCGATTCCGAAGGAGCTGCTGGAGGGCAGATATGAGCGTATCAACTTAATTTCCGAATTGCCTCAGGGGATTCAGACAGCCGTTCCAATGAAATTGGAAGATGAAAATAACTACTATGAGTGCTGCTCCATTCAGGGAACGTGGCACTATGAAAATAATAAAGTGACGATTACTTATGGACCAAATGAAGATACGGCATATGTTACCGCTTTGTGGGACCATGAGAAAAATCAGCCAACGATTGGTATGTGCGGCATGTCGAAAAAGGGAGTTCCATTTTGGGCGAAAAGGATAGGGACGAGCAGACCGTAATATGGTCTGCTCGTCCCTATTCGATATTTTTTATATCATACATTGAACCGTCGTGACTGATAAAAGACATTTAACCGACGTGTCTTTCAAAAGAGTGGTAATCCAAAATATCTTCGATTTCTTTCATCACATCTTTGCTGAGTTTCAGTCCGGCAGCAGCCAGATTAGAATCCAACTGGGATGGCTTGGAGGCTCCGGTGATGACACTGCATATCATTTTTCTTTGCAGCACCCATGCAAGGGCGAGAACAGACATTGTCACGCCAAGCTCTCCGGCGATTTTTTCTAATTTTTCCACTTTGTCCAAATTTTCATCGGTGAGCAGATTATTAATCTGTTTGTCTGCCTGATGGGTGGCGCGGGAACCCTCAGGATAAGGCTGTCCTTTTTTGTACTTTCCGGTAAGAAGTCCCTGAGCCAGCGGCGAGAACGGTGTAATGCCAATCCCGTATTTTTCACAGACCCCCATGATTTCGTCTTCAATATAGCGGTCAATCATATTATACTGCGGCTGAACGGAAGTGATAGGATAAAGATTTTTCTGCTCAATAATACGGAAGGAATTTTCCAATCGTGCAGCACTCCATTCTTCGCTGACACCATAGTAGAGTATTTTCCCCTGTTTAACAAGGTCGCTGAGAGCACAAAGCGTCTCCTCCAATGGTGTTGTCAAATCAAAACGATGACAGTAATACAAGTCCAGATAATCCACCTTCATATTCAGGAGAGTGCGGTCAATGGACTCGAAAATATGTTTGCGGGACAATCCCCAATCATTCGGTCCGGGTCCCATCGGGAAAAAGACTTTGCTGCTGAGTACGAGAGAGTGTCTTGGATAATTCGCCAGCACACGACCGAGAAATTTTTCTGCCTCTCCCCCGCTGTAGGCGTCGGCGCAATCGAAGAAATTGACACCATTTTTGTAAGCAAGATGAATGGTCTCTGCGGCAATGTCTGCGGCAGCACTGCCGTTTAAATCCGTCATCCAGCTCCCCAGAGCGATTTCACTGACCTTCAATCCGGATTTTCCAACGTTACGATAATTCATAATGATATCCTCCTCAAGAATTTATTCTCTAAATGGTATTTTATATAATTTTATGATAAAATGCAATAGAACAGCCACTTTTGGCGAAGGAGGAAAAAGATATGGGATACACAAAAACAGTTAAAGCAAATGATGGGATGAAGGGAATATCGGAGGTTTTTTCGGATATTGTATTTTCCAAAGCGGGAGGCGAGGAACAGAAAATGCAGATTATCAGCCCTTGGTGGGACAGGGAAGGCACAACGCCTTCTTATCCGGCGGTTCTCTTTGTGCAGGGGTGCGGCTGGACATTTCCTAATACGGGTATGCTTCTCCCACAGTTGTGCGAGCTGTCGAAACAGGGCTATGTGGTAGCGACCATTACCCACCGGAACGCATTGGAAGGACATCCTTTTCCGGCTTGCCTGCAGGATGTAAAAACAGCACTGAGGTTTCTTCGTGCTCACAGTGAGGAATTTGCCATTGACAGTGAGCGAATCGGAATTTGGGGTACGTCCTCCGGGGGAAATCTGTCACTTCTGCTGATGATGACAGAAGGGGATGCGAAGTACGAAACCGATGAGTGGCAGGGATACTCGGAAAAGATAAATTACTGTGCCGCCTGCTTTCCGCCTGCAAATCTGGTAGAATCAGAGATGGATTCGGAATTTGACGAAAATTTGAAAGAAACCTTTACTGCGTTGGCAGGAAAAGGCGGACAAGAACATAAACTGGAGGTTTTGGCGGAAATGAGCCCTTACTGCGTAGCAGACCAGTGGTTGAAAAAAACGAAAAAAGAAGATTTTCCGCCCATCTTTTTGGCTCATGGCAACAAAGACCTGCTGATTCCCTATAAGCAAAGTAAGGATTTGTATGAAAAATTAGAGAAGAACGGTGTCGATGTAAGTTTTGTGACGGTGGATGAGGCACCGCATGAAGGCTCGTTCTGGGGAAGTGAAATACTGGAGTTGATTTTTGAATTTATACATAAAAATAGCTGACAGGGGTGAATGAGGGCAATTATTCTGGTCTTAAATAACCATGGGACTGTGCCGACCAATCTCAGACAGTCCCATCAATTATCATAGAAAATCTTATTTTACAGAAAAAATTTCATAGCCTCTTCAACTATGCAAAGGTCTTAAGCACCTTTACAAGTGCGTCAATGTCCTCCGGTGAATTATACAAAGCGATGGTAGGCCGTACCACACTCTCATAACCAAAATGTCTCAATATGGGTTGGGCACAGTGATGACCAACTCGGACAGCAATACCGTAGTTGTCCAGTCTTGTACCTACCTCCTCGTCGGAATACCCATCGAGTTTGAATGCCAGTGCAGAGGATTTAACTGCCGGGGTTCCCACCAGAGTAAGTCCCTTTACACTCCGCAGTTCCCGCAGGCCATATTGTATCAGCTCATGTTCCCATCGGTTGACACTGGACATTCCTATCCCTTCCAGATACTCCAGAGCAGCACCAAGTCCCACGGCATCAGCAATGCTGCCGGTTCCTGCTTCAAATTTGTTAGGAGCAGGATTATAGATGGTTCTCTCAAAGGTGACATCGGCAATCATGTTGCCGCCGCCATGATAAGGCATGGCGGCCTCCAATAGTTCCTTTTTGCCGTACACAGCACCGATTCCCGTCGGACCATATATTTTATGTCCCGAAAACACAAAGAAATCGGCATCCAGTGCAGAAACATTGATGGGGATGTGAGCCACAGACTGTGCCCCGTCTATGAGGATTTTTACCCCATGTCTGTGGGCGGTTGCCACGAGTTCCTCCACCGGAGTTACAGTCCCCAGTACATTAGAAACGTGGGTGACAGACACAAATTTCGTTTTCTTGGTAAACAGTTTTTCATATTCATGGAGCAGAAGCTGTCCATCTTTATCTACAGGGATGACCTTAATCACAGCTCCGGTCTGCTGGGCGATAATTTGCCATGGAACAATGTTGGCATGGTGTTCCAGCA
>CAZFHT010000103.1:0-6707 GCA_964518785.1 uncultured Eubacterium sp. | reverse complement strand
AAGCAGTAGAGTGGCTGCGTGAGAACGGTCTTGCAAAGGCTGAGAAGAAAGCCGGACGTATTGCAGCAGAAGGTATTGTTGCTGTAAATGTCAGCGAGGATGGAAAGAAAGCGTCTATCGTAGAAGTAAACTCGGAAACAGACTTCGTTGCTAAAAATGAAGTGTTCCAGACTTTCGTAGGCAGTGTGGCAGCACAGGCATTGAACACATCCGCAGCAGATATTAACGCATTTCTCGCTGAGCCATGGATTGAAGATTCTTCTGTAACGGTAGAAGAAAATCTGAAAAACATGATTGCTAAGATTGGTGAGAACATGAATATCCGCCGTTTCGAGGTAGTAGAGGCAAATGGTGGACTTATCGTTTCCTACATTCATGCAGGCGGAAAAATTGGTGTATTGGTAAGTGCCGATACCGACAATACTTCCGATGAAGTAAAGGCAGCTCTGAAAGACGTTGCTATGCAGGTTGCAGCACTTTCTCCGAAGTACACATCCCGCGATGAGGTATCTCAGGATTATATTGAGAAAGAGAAGGAAGTTCTCTTGGCTCAGGCTAAGATTGAGAAACCGGATGCACCGGACAAGATTATTAACGGCATGGTTATGGGACGTATCAATAAAGAGTTGAAGGAAATCTGTCTTTTAGACCAGGTATTCGTAAAAGCAGAGGATGGTAAGCAGTCCGTAGGAAAATATATTGAGTCCGTTGCCAAAGATTTGGGTGCAACGATTAAGGTAAATTCCTTTGTTCGTTTTGAGACAGGTGAAGGTCTTGAGAAGAAGGAAGAGGACTTCGCAGCAGAGGTTGCTGCTCAGTTAGGATAATGTCCGTTAGATAAAAACAGCATAAAAAATTATTATCTCCGCAGACAAATGTTTGCGGAGATATTTTTGTGTGCTTGCACCGTCTCTTTTTTTGTGATATACTTTACGAGTATGTTTCTGGACAGTCATTGTCCAGAGTGTTATGAGCTAGGAGGCAGTGATGGGACAATATAAAAGAGTTCTTTTAAAATTAAGCGGAGAGGCTTTGGCTGGTGAAAAAGGTACGGGTTTTGATGAGGCTACCTGTATCCCGGTGGCAAAGCAGATAAAAACTTTAGCAGATGATGGTGTAGAAGTGGCTGTCGTCATAGGCGGCGGTAATTTCTGGCGTGGACGCTCCAGCGAAACCATTGACCGGACAAAAGCAGACCAGATAGGCATGATGGCGACAGTTATGAACTGTATTTATATGTCTGAGATTTGCCGTTCGGTAGGATTGATGACGCAGGTACTCACGCCTTTTGAATGTGGCTCATTTACGAAATTATTTTCAAAAGACAGAGTAAACAAATATCTGGGCAAAGGAATGGTCGTATTTTTTGCCGGAGGAACCGGACATCCGTATTTTTCTACGGATACTGCAACCGCACTTCGTGCGATTGAAATTGACGCCGATATCATTTTGGCAGCGAAATCGATTGACGGGGTGTACGATTCTGACCCGGCGGCGAATCCGAATGCAAAAAAATATGATACGATGGCGATGGCAGATATTGTGGACAATAAGCTGGGAGTTGTAGATTTGGCAGCGGCAGTTCTCTGTATGGAGAATCGGATGCCGATGTGTGTATTTGGCTTAAATGAAGAAAACAGCATAATTAATACCGTCAATGGCACTTGTACAGGCACAATCATTACGGTAGAATAGTGGAGGTTAATCATGGAATTAAATCAATATGAAGAGAAAATGGAAAAGACACTTTCAAATCTGGAGGGAGAATATACCTCCATCCGGGCAGGACGGGCGAATCCGAGAATCTTGGATAAGATTCAGATTGATTATTATGGAACGATGTCACCACTGCAAAGTGTTGCCAATATTTCCGTTCCGGAGGCAAGAATGATTCAGATTCAGCCTTGGGAGTCCAGTCTCATTAAAGACATTGAAAAAGCAATCCTTTCTTCGGATATCGGGTTGACACCTGCCAATGACGGCAAAGTGATTCGTCTTGTATTTCCGGAGCTTACCGAGGAGAGACGAAAAGAGCTTGTAAAGGACGTGAAGAAAAAGGGTGAGGCGGCGAAGGTCGCTATCCGAAATATCCGCCGGGATGCCAATGACGAAGTGAAGAAAGAGGCTAAGGCGAACGAGATTTCTGAAGACGAGCAGAAACAGATGGAGGACAGGATTCAGAAATTGACGGATAAATTCATTGCTCAGATTGACAAGGCGATTGAGGGCAAGTCTGATGAGGTAATGACGGTTTAGAAAGAAAAAAGGGGACAGTTGGATTCTGTCCCCGCTTTGCGTAATTCGATGAAGAAGGATGGTGGATTTGGATGGAGCGTTCAGAGTTGGAGGCGCCAAATCATGTTGCCATTATTTTAGATGGCAATGGCAGATGGGCGAAAAAGAGAATGCTGCCCAGAAAAGCAGGTCATGTCGCCGGTGCCAGAACGGTGGAGAAAATATGTGAAGATGCTTATGATTTGGGAGTGAATTATCTTACTGTTTACGCCTTTTCCACAGAAAACTGGAAACGTCCGCAGGATGAGGTGGACGCTTTGATGAAACTGCTGCGCCAGTATTTGAAGGATTGTATTAAACGCAGTACGAAAAATAATATGTGCGTGAAGGTAATCGGAGACATTACTCCGTTAGAGGAGGATTTGAAACAGACGATTCGTGAGTTGGAAAAAGCAACAGCGGACAATACCGGTCTTCACTTTCAAGTGGCTCTGAACTATGGCAGTCGGGACGAAATGCTCCGAGGAATAAAAAATCTCTGTGCCGATGTAAAAGAGGGGAAAATTACAGAGGAAGAAATTACAGAGGATACATTTGCTGCTTATCTTGACACAAAAGGAATTCCGGAGCCGGACCTTTTAATCCGCACCAGTGGAGAAAAACGGCTGTCCAATTTTTTGCTGTGGCAGCTTGCCTATACAGAATTTTATTTTACCGACGTTATGTGGCCGGATTTTGACAAGGAAGAATTACAGAAAGCGATTACACACTACAATGGTCGGAATCGCCGTTATGGAGGGGTATAAATGTTTGTAACACGTTTAATCAGTGGAATTGTTCTTGTGATTGCCGCAATTTTCCTACTGTATATGGGAAATGTGTGGCTGGCAGCAGCATTGGGAATTCTTTCTCTGGTAGGGATTTATGAATTGCTGCGGGTTTTCAAAATGGAAAAACAGCCGCTTTCTTTTATGGCATATGCAGCGACAGCAATTTATTATTTTCTGCTGTATGCCGGGCTGACGAGGGGGACATTGGTTCTTCTCACACTGGAACTGATTACACTGCTGATTATTTACGTTGTGAAATATCCCGTCTACAAGATTGACCACGTAACGAAGGTGCTGTTTGCTACGTTTTATGTTGGCATTTTATTGTCTTTTATTTATCAGACAAGGGCACTTTACGGCGGCAGATGGCTTGTTTGGCTCATTATTATAGGCTCATGGGGTTCGGACACGTGCGCTTATGTGGTAGGGGTACTTGTGGGAAAGCACCATTTTTCAGAGCTGAGTCCGAAGAAAACGATTGAGGGCTGTGTCGGCGGCGTTTTGGGGGCAACGCTGATTGGGTTCGCCTATTCCTTTTTCTTTCCTTATGGGGAGATGTTTCTTGCCAGTCCGAAGATTGTATTTCCGGTGGTGACTGCCATTAGTGCGGTGATTTCCCAGTGCGGTGATTTGGCGGCGTCTGCCATTAAGAGAAATTATGAGACGAAGGATTACGGTGACCTGATACCGGGACATGGCGGTGTGATGGACCGTTTTGACAGTGTGATTTTTGTGGCACCCTTTGTTTACTATCTGCTCGTACTGTTTTCTTATATCAGATAAAAGCGTCAGGGAAAGGACAGAGAAAAATGAAGAAGATAACGATACTTGGCTCCACCGGTTCCATTGGTACCCAGACGTTAGATGTGGTACGAAATAACCGGGGTGATTTTGAGGTTGTGGCGCTGACTGCCGGGAATAATGTAAGGAAAATGGCAGAGCAAATCCGGGAATTTACCCCCTCTTATGCGGTAATGAAGGATGAGGAAAAAGCGGAGGAGCTGGCACTGCGGTTAAAAGAGGAACAGCCGGACAGCACTTGTGAAATTCTGTGCGGCATGGAAGGGTTTATCCGGGTTTCTACTTTGCCGGAGGTCGATACGGTTGTTGCCGCTATGGTGGGAATGATTGGCTTTCGTCCGGTGATGAGAGCAATCGAGGCAAAAAAAGACATTGCTCTTGCGAATAAGGAGACGCTGGTGACGGCGGGACATATTATTATGCCTCTGGCACAGCAGCATGGCGTGAAAATTTTACCGGTAGACAGTGAACATTCAGCGATTTTTCAATCTTTGCATGGCGAGAAAAACAGTCAGATAGAAACCATTTTTCTCACTGCCTCCGGGGGACCGTTTCGAAAGAGCCGACGGGAGGAGCTGGAGCAGGTCACTGTAGAACAGGCATTGGCGCATCCGAACTGGTCTATGGGGAAAAAAATTACGACGGATTCTGCTACGATGATAAACAAAGGCTTGGAAATTATTGAGGCGAAATGGCTTTTTGGCGTGGAGCTGGAGAAGATTCATGTGCTGGTTCAGCCGCAGAGTATCATTCATTCCATGGTGGGATTCCGGGATGGTGCGGTGATGGCACAGTTAGGTACACCGGATATGCGGCTGCCGATTCAGTATGCCTTGTACTATCCGGACCGGGTTTTTCTCGGCGGTGAACGTCTGGATTTTGAAAAGATTGCGGAAATTCATTTTGAAAAACCGAATACGGATGTCCTTCGCGGCATACCGCTGGCGGTGGAGGCAAGCCGCATAGGAGGGAGTATGCCGACGGTGATGAACGCTGCCAATGAATACGCAGTGGCGAGATTTTTAAATAAGGACATAGGATTTTTACAAATCTATGATATGATTGAGTATGCCATGAAACACCATTCGGTGGTGGCTCATCCGGATTTGGATGAGATTTTGGCTGTGGAGCAGGAAACTTATCAGCGATTGGAACAGTGGCGCAGCAGATAGCGCAGAAACGAGGATTAAATATGAGCTTTGGGAATATATTACTGGCACTTTTAGTATTTAGTTTTATTATTATCTTTCATGAATTTGGTCACTTTATTGTAGCAAAATACAATAAGGTCGGTGTTATCGAGTTCTCCTTGGGGATGGGACCACGATTGATTTCCCTTGGCAGGACACCGGGAGGCCGTAAACTTTTATTTTTCAAAACCGGGAAATATTTTGAAGAACACCCGGAGTTTGATGATAACACTCTTTATTCGTGGAAACTTCTTCCTTTTGGCGGCTCTTGTATGATGTTGGGAGAAGAGGAGGCGGTAGAGGACGAACGGGCATTTGGCAAGAAATCCGTCTATGCCAGAATGGCGATTATTTTTGCGGGACCATTTTTTAATTTTATTCTCGCCTTTCTTTTGTCTCTTGTTATGGTAGGCGCTTTTGGCTATGAGAAACCGGTTGTCAATGAGGTGACAGAGGGGGGAGCCATGGACGAGGCAGGTGTTCAGGTGGGAGATGTGATTACTTCCATCAATGGCACGAAAATTCGTTTAAATGGTGAGATTAGTTATTATAAAGTATTCCATCCGTTTACGGATGAGTCAATGGAGATTACGTTAGACCGCAATGGTGAGGCAATGACGGTTTCTGTCACGCCGCAGCTCACGACAGATTCAGACGGTCAGGAGAGTTATATGCTTGGCTTTGCCTATGGTGAAATGGCAAAGACAAATTTCATCGGAACGGTGAAGTATTCTGCCTATGAAGTGAAATACTACATCAATACTACGCTGCAAAGTCTGTGGTGGATGCTCCGAGGTAAGGCAAGCATGAAGGACATATCCGGTCCGGTAGGTATCGTAAAGGTTGTCAGTGATAATGTAGAGGCAGGAGTAGAGGCGGGAAAAGACGCCAATGGCAAGGTCACATCGGACAGTGTAAAGAATGCAGTTTACAGCCTGCTTGTGATTAGTATTCTTCTGACCGCAAACCTTGGTGTTATGAATCTGATTCCGATTCCGGCACTGGACGGAGGACGTCTTTTGTTCCTTATTATCGAGTGGATTCGAAGAAAACCGCTGCCGGAAAAGGCAGAGGCTTATGTCAATACGGCAGGATTTTTGCTGCTTATGGCATTGATGGTATTGATTCTTGGAAGTGATGTGGTAAAGCTGATTCATGGTGAGGTTTAATGTGAGAGGTGACGTGTAATATGACAAGAGAAATTGCAATCGGAACAGTGAAGATTGGCGGCGGCAATCCCATTGCCATCCAGTCTATGACGAATACAAAAACTGAGGATGTTCCGGCTACGGTTGAACAGATTCTTGCGTTGGAGAAGGCAGGGTGTGAGATTATCCGCTGTGCCGTTTCCACGATGGAGGCGGCAGCGGCATTGAAAGAAATAAAAAAACAGATTCATATTCCGCTTGTGGCAGACATTCATTTTGATTATAAACTGGCTATTGCCGCTGTGGAAAACGGTGCTGATAAAATCCGTATCAATCCGGGAAACATTGGAGGAAGAGAACGGATTCAGGCGGTAATTGACTGCTGTAAAGAGAAAAATATTCCTATTCGTGTCGGTGTGAACAGCGGTTCTCTGGAGAAGGAGCTGGTGGAGAAATACGGCGGTGTCACAGCGGAGGGACTGGTAGAGAGTGCCTTAGACAAG
>CAZFHT010000102.1:0-6884 GCA_964518785.1 uncultured Eubacterium sp. | reverse complement strand
GGAGGCAGCAGACGGAGAAGAGGCAGTGGATATTTTTCTGGAGAATAAAGATATTGCACTGGTGATTTTGGATGTCATGATGCCGAAGATGGACGGCTGGCAGACTTGCCGGGAAATCCGCCAATACTCCCAAGTGCCGATTATTATGCTGACGGCAAGGGGCGAGGAGAATGATGAGCTGCGGGGCTTTGAATTAGGTGTGGATGAATACATTTCAAAGCCGTTTAGTCCGAAAATTCTTGTGGCAAGAGTTCAGGCATTGCTGCGCCGGGCGAATGCTGCCAGCGAAGAAAATCTACAGTATGGCGGTATTTTGCTGAATCGTGTGGCACACGAGGTTCTTATCGATGGAGAACAAGTGGATTTGAGTTTCAAGGAATTTGAACTGTTGTCCTATTTTATGGACAATAAAGACATTGCCCTGTCCCGTGAGAGAATTTTAAATCACGTCTGGGATTATGACTATTTCGGGGATGCCCGCACTATCGATACCCATGTAAAGAAACTGCGGAGTAAAATGGGCAAATATGGAAGTTATATTAAGACAATATGGGGAATGGGATACAAATTCGAAGTGAGTGAAGAGGCAGAGAGGTAGACCGTATGAGACGTTCATTACGTACCAGACTGATTTTGATTTTTTCCGCTATGCTGATTTTCATTATTTTTGCTATCTGTCTTGTCAATGTTTTTTTGCTGCCGGGTTTTTATCAGGCCACAAAAGTGGGACAGATGAAACGACTTTATTCGCAGGCGGTCAGTGTATGCGAAAATGTAGACTGGGAGAATCTCAGCGAGGATTCGGCGGATAACATTTATGACCAGTTAGATATTTTGGGAAGTAACTCAAATGTGGACATTTACGTTGTTCAGATTGAAGTGTATCCCTCCTCCGGGGATATTGCCACGCTGAATTACGTCTATCCGGTCAATTCCGGACGTTTGCAGGACGTTACGAAGGAGCAGCTTGGAAAATATATAAAAGCGACTTATTTTGGAGAGGCACTGGACGATAACTGTGCGGTGCTGAACCAGTCCGACAATTTTGAGATTTATAAAGTTTATGATGAACGGATGAACTCAAATTATATCGAGCTGACCGGATTTCTGCCGAATAATTACTGGCTTTACCTCCGGACGAATTATCAGAGTATTCACGAGAGTGCTATGGTTTCCAACCAGTTCATGATGTATGTGGGAATCATATCGGTGCTTGTGGGAATTTTTATGATGCTCTTTGTCAGCAACCAGTATACAAAACCGATTCTCCGTCTTGTAAAACATGCCGAGAATATGCAGAAGTTAAACTTTTCCTCCCGCTATGAGGATAATCGGAGTGATGAAATCGGTATTTTAGGAAACAGCATGAATGCTTTGTCCGATAAATTGGAAGAAACGATATCCGAACTGAAGACAGCGAACAATGAACTACAGTTAGATTTGCAGAGACGGACAGAACAGGAAGAAATGCGGCAGGAGTTTTTGTCCAACGTATCTCATGAGCTGAAGACACCGATTGCCTTGATTCAGGGATATGCCGAGGGCTTGCAGGACAACATCAATGATGACAGGGAAAGTCGTGAATTTTACTGCGAGGTCATTGTGGACGAGGCAAATAAAATGAACAAAATGGTGAAAAAGCTGCTGAGCCTGAATCAATTGGAATTTGGAAACGGACAGATTCATATGGAACATTTCGATTTGAATGATGTTCTGAAATCCGTCGTGAACGCAACGGATATTTTGTTCCGGCAAAAAGAGGTTACGCTTTCGTATAGTGCGAGTGAGGAGCCGATTCTTGTGTGGGCAGACGAATATATGATTGAAGAAGTGGTGACAAACTACGTCAGCAACGCATTGAACCATGTAAAATACGAAAAAAAGATTGAGATTAAACAGGAACAAGAGGACGGTACCGTTCGTGTCAGCGTATTTAACACCGGAGACCCGATTCCGGAGGAGGATTTGGATAAAATCTGGACAAAATTTTACAAGGTTGACAAGGCACGTACAAGAGAATACGGGGGAAATGGAATCGGTTTATCCATTGTAAAAGCGGTTATGGATGCTCACAATCAAAAATATGGTGTGTGCAATTATGATAATGGTGTTGAGTTTTGGTTTGAATTAGATACAAAAAATACGGTGGAACTAAAAAGTGTAGATTGATGATTGGAAAAAAATGTGATATAATGAACTAGATATATTCAGATAAAGATATTAGGAGGCGATGATTTGAAAAGAAATCGTATAGGGATGTTACTTGCGCTGGTGGCGTCAGCAGGTCTCCTTTGCGGATGTATGGATATGCAAAATTTAACAGAGGATGAAGAGGATATGATTGCGGAGTACTCAGCAGGTGTTTTGCTGCGTTATTCAGACCGCTACGACCTGAGATTAGTTACATCAGATCAGGAAGAGCAGGAGGAGGTAACGGCTACTTCGAATCCTACAGCGACTCCGGAGCCATCCAATGCTCCATCCGAAACATCGACAGGTGATGAGGGGACGGATGACCGGCAGACAGACACAGAGACATCAACGTTGTCCCTGAATGATTTGTATCATGTGCAGGGATTGAAAATTTCTTATGATTCCTATAAGTTTTGCAGTAAATATCCGGAGAAAGCATCCGGGGGAATCTCTCCAGTGACTGCCGGAAAGGATGAAGTGTTGTTAGTGGTTTCTTTTTCCATAAAGAATAATTCAGGGAAAAAGAAACATGTTCAGTTGGGAAAAAGGAACATTCAGTATACTCTCAATATTGATGGTCTTGAATTTCAGCCGGACATCAGCATTTTAGACAACATGGGAATGAACTATTTGGATACAACAGTGGCGAAGAACCGCACAGAAAAGGCTGTTCTGATTTTCACATTATCCAAAGAGCGAAAAAGTGCATCAAATATTTCTCTTTCTGTTCAAGACGGGGATAGCGTAGCTGGTATACAACTTAAATAATGGATTAGTAAAAAGGAGGAGCATAAATTATGGCAGAAGAAACAGGTATTTTGTTAGAGAGTGGTACAAATGAGTTAGAGTTGCTGGAGTTTATTGTCGGTTCCCAGCACTATGGAATCAATGTGGCAAAAATCAGTGAATTGTGTCCTTATCAGGAACCGACGCTGGTTCCGAATGCTCATGAATACATTGAAGGGATTTTTATGCCGAGGGACCAGATTATCACAGTAATCGATTTGGCAAAAGCATTAGGAATATCAGGAAATGCTGATACTTCAAAAGATATGTACATCATTACGAATTTCAACCGTTTGAGAACGGCATTTCATGTTCAGGAAGTGCTTGGTATCCACCGCGTGTCATGGCAGGATATTGCAAAACCGGATTCTACGATTAATGGCAGCGGAAAAGGAATTGCCACAGGTATCACGAAGATTGACAAGGAAATTGTCATCGTTTTAGACTTTGAGAAAATCGTTTCTGAGGTAAATCCGGAGACCGGACTTAAATTGTCAGAGATTGAGGCAATGGGAGAGCGTTCCCGTCAGGAACGTCCGATTCTTCTGGCAGAGGATTCGCCGCTTCTTCTTGAAATGTTGAAAAAATGCCTGACACAGGCAGGCTATGTCAACCTGATTCCGACAACGAATGGTCAGGAGGCATGGAACAAGCTGAACCAGATGCTGAGTGAAGGAGCTGTCATAGGAAAAGACATTGCTTTGGTTATTACGGATATTGAGATGCCGCAGATGGACGGTCATCATCTGACTAAGAAGATTAAGAATGACCCAAGATTTGAGGGACTTCCGGTTGTTATCTTCTCATCTCTTGTCAATGAAGAGATGAAGAGAAAAGGTGAGGCGCTTGGCGCAGACGCCCAGTTGTCGAAACCGGAGATTGGTAAACTTGTTCACCAGTTGGATTTGTTGTTACAATAAGCGGATAGGTTTGGAGGTGAATCCGGTTTGGATGAATTAATGGAAAATACAGGCGGTGAGCCGGAAACGGATTTGGGGTTGGACGGCGATATTAATGAACTGCTGAACCTTTTGTCTCAGGAAGATGAGGCGCTGGACGAAGGTGACGGTTTTGGCGTGGAAGATACGGCAGAGCAGGAGGAAATGTCTGCGGACGCAGGAGATGTTCTTTCTATGGAGCAGGATATAGCTATGCCGGAGGTTTCTCTGTTCAGCGAGGATGATAAAGATGATATTTTTGCGGATTCTGTGACAGAGGAGGATTTCTTGGATTCTCAGTCAGAAAATTCGTCAGGAGGTACGTCTGTGGATGATGTCTTTCAGGATGCACTTTCTGCTGTTGGCTACAGCGAGCGGGAGGAGGAATCCGGAGCTGATGATTTGATGGCTCTGGATGAGTTTGCTCTGGACGAGACTGCCGGAATGGAGGATGCGGAGGAAGGCTCTGAAGAACCAGAGGAATCCGTTAAGAAGGTGAAGGTAAGAAAGGCGAAAAAGCCGAAAGAACCGAAGGAGCCTAAAAATGGTTTCTGGAAGAAAACCTTTGGTAACGTCATAACAGAGAATACTGCCGCAGAAGAGGCAAAAGAGCGTGAGCTGGAGATGGCGAGCGAAGAGGAACGGAAAGCGGCAAAGGAAGAAAAGAAAAAGCAGCAGGCAGAAGAGAAGGCAGCGAAGGCTGAGGCGACAAAGGCTGAAAAAGAGAAGAAGGCAGCGGCGAAAGCACAGCAGGCGGCTGAGAAAGCAGCGGCAAAGGAGGAAAAGAAACGTAAGAAGGCAGAGCTGGAGGCAACCGAGGTGGTTGGAAAAATCAATCCGGTTGGTGCCACGATTGTCATGGTGTTCTTTTGCCTACTTTGTACAGTAGTGATTGTGGGAACCCAGTCTTTCTCTTATTCTCGTGCCATCAAGACAGCGGAGAGCAGCTTTGAGAAAAAGGATTACCAGTCTGCCTACGATTCCATCGCCGGAGTAAAGGTGTCGGATTCGTTCAAGGAGACGGAGGAGAAAATCCGGCTCTGTATGAAGTTACAGAAACAATTAAATTCTTATGATAATTATTATAAAATGCACTTGTATCTTGAGGCGTTAGATTCTCTTGTAAAGGGAATTCGCAGTTACGACACTGACAGGGGAAAAGCAGAACAGTATGAAATGCTTACCCAGTACAATGAGTTGGAAAGCCAGATTGCGGCTAATTTGTACAGTGAATTTGGAGTGAGTGAGACAGAGGCAAGGAGCATTATCAGTTCCGGCAGTCAGGAGGAGTATACGGCTCAACTGGAACAGATTATAAGTCGCTGGGAGGCGCAGAATTCGGAAGATGAAAAATGACATCAATGGAGGAGACGGATGATTTCGATTGTAGATTATGATGCCGGAAATATTAAAAGCGTGGAAAAAGCACTCCGGTATATCGGAGTGGATACAAAGGTAACAAGAGACCCGGACGAGATACTTCATGCAGACCATGTTATCGTTCCGGGGGTAGGAGCCTTTGAAGATGCCATGGGTAAGATGAAGAAGTATGAGCTGATATCGGTTCTGCGGGAGGTGGCAGAAAAAGGAACACCGATTCTCGGAATTTGTCTGGGATTGCAGTTGTTCTTTGAGCGAAGTGATGAATCCGTGAAGGACGTGGAAGGTCTGAAATTGCTGCCGGGGGAGATTGTGAAATTCCCGGAGACAGAAGGATACAAAATTCCACATATGGGCTGGAATTCCATTAAGATTAATCCGACTTCCCGCCTTCTGAAAAATATACCGGAGGAATCCTATGTATATTTTGTACATTCTTATTATTTGAAAGCGAAAAATCCTGATGACGTGGCGGCAACGACGGATTATATTGTCAATGTACACGCAGCAGCAGAACATGATAACATTTTTGCGACACAGTTTCACCCGGAAAAGAGTGGTGAGGTTGGTTTAAAGATTTTGAAAAATTTCGCAGCACTTTCATAATAGTAGGAGGCATACATGTTTACAAAAAGAGTAATTCCTTGTTTGGATGTAAATAACGGACGGGTTGTAAAAGGCGTAAATTTTGTGAATCTCATTGATGCCGGAGACCCGGTTTCGGTAGGAGCAGCTTATGGTGAGGCTGGTGCAGATGAGCTTGTCTTTCTTGACATCACCGCATCCAGTGACGCCAGAGATATTAAAGCTAACATGGTTCGTCAGGTTGCCGAGACGGTTTTTATCCCTTTTACCGTCGGAGGCGGCATCCGTACGATAGAAGATTTTCGTATGATATTACGAGAAGGAGCAGACAAAGTGGCGGTCAATTCTGCCGCCATTTTGAACCCTGCTCTCGTATCTGAGGCAGCAGATAAGTTTGGAACCCAGTGCGTGGTAGTTGCCATTGATGCAAAGCGGAGAAAAGATGGAGACGGCTGGACCATTTATAAAAATGGTGGTCGTGTAGACATGGAAATTGACGCTGTGGAATGGGCAATGAAGGCGGAAAAGCTGGGCGCAGGAGAGATTCTTCTCACCAGTATGGACTGTGACGGAACAAAAGACGGGTATGACATTGAGTTGACGAGAACAATTTCTGAAAATGTAAATATTCCGGTGATTGCGTCCGGCGGCGCAGGAACAAAGGAGCATTTCTATGACGCTTTGACCGAGGGAAAAGCAGATGCCGTTCTGGCAGCGTCCTTATTCCATTTCAAAGAACTGGAGATTATGGATTTGAAGAAGTATTTGCGAGAAAGAGGAATCAGCGTCAGAATATAAAGGAGATTGAATCAATGTCAGGTTTGACCGGTCAATGGGAAAAGGCACTCCATGATGAATTTTCCAAAGAATATTACAGAAAATTATTTTTATTTATACGAGATGAATATAGCAGGGTAGTGGTCTATCCGAAATCCGATGAGATTTTCAACGCCTTTCATCTGACACCGTTAAATCAGGTAAAGGTAGTCATTATCGGACAGG
>CAZFHT010000101.1:0-6912 GCA_964518785.1 uncultured Eubacterium sp. | reverse complement strand
ACCCTCGACCCCTTCATTACGAGTGAAGTGCTCTACCAACTGAGCTATCGAAGCACGACATCGTCAACAAGACGACTAGAATATAATACACTAAATCACAGTGGCTTGTCAATAGAAATAAAAAATTTTTTTACTGTACAAGGGCGAAAAAATATGGTAAAATATGTAAACAACATAGATAGTGGGAAAGAAGGGGATGATGGCATGGACAAACACGTTCGAAGAATCAACCGCAGTCTTATACTGGGATGGTTTATTATTGTGTCTGTTCTTCTCATTGCCTATGTGGGAGAGGTGCTAAAGGGGGAACGGACGTGGCAGTACTTGTTGATGTTTATCGTTGTTACTGCTTTTCCGGCTTTATTTTGCGGCAATTTATATCACAAAAATCCGGACAGTATGAAACTGCGTTATTTTATTGTGTCGGGATATTTTTTAATGTACCTTTTTGTCATGCTCACAGGAAGTACGACGATGGTGTTTAGCTACATACTGCCTCTTTTGTCATTTTTAGTGTTATATCATTCGCCGGGACTAATCCTTGTCACAGGTATTGCGTCTGCTGTTGTAAATTTGATTTCAATCATTATGAAATATGAGAGTGGGCAGCTTAATATGGATAACAGCAAGGATTCCGAGATACAGATGTCCCTGCTCGTGCTGTGTTTTGCCGGGTCTTATGTGGCAACCCGTTTGTATGACAAGATTACAAATGAAAACATTTCCTATTTAAACACAGTGAATGAGCAGAAAGAGCAGATTCGGAAAATGTCGCTGCAGACCATTACTACCATTGCCAATACGATTGACGCAAAGGACGAGTATACCCAAGGCCACTCTAAGCGTGTTGCTGAGTATTCCGCTTTGCTTGCCAGAGAGCTTGGGATGGCAGATGAGGAAGTACAGAGGATTCATTCCATTGCACTGCTCCATGACATAGGGAAAATCGGCATACCGGATGCGGTGTTAAATAAGCCGGGACGTTTGACGCAGGAGGAATATCAGTTGATGAAACAGCATACCGTTATTGGCGGTGAGATTTTAAAAGATATCGGTATGCTGCCGGGAATTGATTTGGGAGCAAAACATCACCATGAGAGATATGATGGCGCCGGTTATCCGGCGGGCTTAAAGGGGGAGGAAATTCCATTTATTGCCCGCATTATTTCGGTGGCGGATACATACGACGCCATGACCAGCAACCGGGTATACCGCAGAAAGCTGACAGATGAGTATGTGGAAAAAGAATTGGAGAATGGACTTGGCACCCAGTTTGACCCGGTAGTGGGAAGAATTATGCTCCGGCTGTCCAGAGAAGGGAAATTGCAGGCGATTGCGGAATCTGTTCAGGAGACGAATGACATGGATGATGTATCCAAGATTCTGAGCAGAGTCATTGAACACAAGGACGAGCAGTATTCCGAAAAACTGCTGCTGGATGTTCTGACCGGCGTGTATAAGAGAAATTATGGTGAATATATTATAAACAGCCTGATTGAAAGAAGAAGTGTCGGCTGTATGGTGCGGATAGACATTGACTGTTTGCAGGATATTAATAACAGACATGGCTTTGCTACCGGAGATAACTATTTGTGCCGGGTGGCAAACAGTATTCGCCAGATATCCAGAGAATCTTTTGTGTTCCGTTATGGAGGGGATGAGTTTTCGGCATTTATTCCCGATATAACAAATCTGGAGGACGCAGAAGAAATTTTGGATGAATTTGTTGAGAGCGTTTATGAAGATGTCGGTGACAAGAGTGAGACGGAAAAATTGTCTGTGTCGGTGGGAGCAGCATTAAAAACGGATGAGGACCGCGATTATAACACCTTGCTGACAGAGGCGGAGAGGGCACTCTTTGCCGCTAAAGAAAAAGGCGGAAACTGCTGTATCGTATACCGTTCTCCGGAAACTCGGGAAGGTGTTGCACTTCCGAGAGAGGATATTCAGCGGTTGAAAAATATTTTACGTGGTGAAAGACATTTGAACTACGCTTATCCGGTTAGTCAGTTAAAGGCGAACAAGATAAATGAACTGATTGAAAAATCCCAGTCCGACAATTCCGAGATTCATACCATGCTTGTGTCTGCGATTGACGAAGAAGGGAAACTTTCTGTGGAGCAGTACGAAAAGGTAATGCAGGAGTTGGAAAATACGATAAGTGAATTTATACAGAAGATGGGAGAGACGATTCGTTACAGCAGCTCCCAGCAGTTAGTCATTGTAAAAGGTATCTCTGAGGAAAAACTGATTGAGACCTTTGACCGGATATTGACAAGGTTTGACAAGTCAGCAGAAAAGAATCATGTAAAAGTTTACTATGAGGCGATAGATTTTAATGCAATTCCTTGACAAATAATTACGAATACGTTAAAATATTCCATGTTATCGACGTTTATAGGCACGAAAAAATAAAAGGAAAAAGGAGAAATAATATTATGTTAGAAAAAATGCAGGAGCTTATTGCAGATCAGTTGAGTGTAGACGCAGACAGCATAACAGAGGCTTCTTCTTTCAAAGATGATTTGGGAGCAGATTCTCTGGACCTTTATGAGTTGATTATGGCTCTTGAAGAGGAGTATGATGTTGAGATTCCTACAGATGACCTTGAGAGTATCAACACAGTGGGTGACGTAATTAATTTCTTGAAAGAAAAAGGTGTAGAGTAATAATCAATTGCACATAAGCCTGTGATAACAGGTCTGGCATTGACACCAAGAAGGGTTCGTAAGTACCTTGTCTTGGTGTTAATTGTTATAGGGCATATCATTTTATTGAAAATGAGGAACAGGAATGGAGGACGACATGGGAAAGATTGCATTTGTATTCCCGGGACAGGGAGCACAGAAGGTAGGAATGGGACAAGATGTGTATGAACATTCTGATATTGCAAAAGAAGTTTTTGATAAGGCAAGTGAAGCAGTTGATTTGGATTTGAAAGCACTGTGTTTTGAAGAAAATAATGATATTAACATTACCGAGTTTACGCAGGTATGTTTGCTGACTACAAGTGTGGCAATTATGGAGGAACTCCGCCGGAGAGGGGTGGAGCCGGATGTGGCAGCCGGATTGAGTCTGGGAGAGTATTGTGCTCTCGTGGCGGCTAAATCCATGAACTACATTGATGCGGCAAAAGCAGTACGCAAACGCGGTATTTTTATGCAGGAGGAGGTTCCGGCAGGGGAAGGCGGCATGGCTGCGATTCTTGGGCTGGATGCTGAAGCGATTGAAAACACGATTGCGGATATGGATAATGTGCAGATTGCAAATTACAATTGTCCGGGGCAGATTGTTATTTCCGGTGAGACAAATCAGGTTGCTGCGGCAGCAGAGAAACTGAAAGAGGTAGGCGCAAAGAGGGCAGTGATTTTGAATGTCAGCGGACCATTTCATTCGAAACTTTTAGTTGGTGCCGGCGATAAATTGAAAGCAGTTTTGGATCAACTGGTGATTGAAAAACCGCAGATTCCTTATGTGGCAAACGTCAATGCAGGCTACATCACAAATCAGGAGGATATCGAGCCGCTGCTGGTTCAGCAGGTGAGTAATTCGGTTCGCTGGCAGCAGTCGGTAGAGGCTATGGCTGCGGATGGGGTTGATACCTTTATTGAAATTGGCCCCGGCAAAACATTAGCAGGATTTAATAAGAAGATTAGTAAAGCTATCGGGAAAGAGCTGACAACCTACTCGGTTGGGACGATGGAGGATATCGAGAACGTAGTAGCTGCACTGAAAGGAGAATGAATATGTTATTACAAGACAAGATTGCAGTTGTGACAGGCGCCGGACGAGGAATCGGAAGGGGGATTGCTCTTGCTCTGGCGAGAGAAGGTGCTGCGGTAGTTGTAAATTACAACGGCTCCAAAGAACGTGCGGAAGCGGTTGTGGCTGAAATTCAGGAGAACGGCGGAAAAGCCGTTGCCATCCAGTGTAACGTCAGCGATTTTCAGCAGGCAAAGGAATTCTTCGATGGTGTCGTGAAGGAATATGGAAGGATTGATATTCTGGTAAATAATGCGGGGATTACAAAAGATAATCTCATTATGAAAATGTCTGAGGAGGAGTTTGGAGACGTTATCCAGACAAATCTGGCAGGGACGTTTAATGGCATTAAGTTTGTAACCCGCCCAATGATGAAACAGCGGTATGGTCACATTATCAATATTGCCTCGGTTTCCGGTGTAATCGGCAATATGGGACAGGCGAACTACTCCGCGTCCAAGGCTGGTGTAATCGGATTGACGAAGGCTGCGGCAAAAGAGCTTGCACCGAGAAATATTACGGTAAATGCCATTGCTCCCGGCTTTATTGCTACGGACATGACAGACAAGCTTTCCGACAGTGTGAAAGAGGAGGCGTGCAAGACGATTCCGTTAAAAGAATTTGGAACCGTTGAGGATGTGGCAGAGGCAGTTGTCTTTTTGGCATCTGACCGGGCGAGATACATAACAGGACAAGTCCTTTCTGTAGATGGCGGAATTACCTGTTGTTAATTAATTCAGATATTTAGATGTTTTGATACATGATAAATTTGGAGACATGGAGGAATAGAACATGAGTAGACGTGTAGTGGTTACCGGTTTGGGTGCCGTCACACCAATCGGTAACAGCGTAAACGAATTTTGGGAAAATGTAAAAAAAGGAACGGTAGGAATCGGGCCGATTACGAAGTTTGATACAACGGATTATAAGGCTCATCTGGCAGCAGAGGTGAAAAACTTTGACCCTACCACAGTGATTGATAAAAAAGCAGCCCGCCGTATGGAGGATTTTGCACAGTACGCTGTCGTTGCTGCGAAAGAGGCACTGGATGACAGTGGATTGGACATGGAAAAAGAAGATCCGTTCATGGTTGGTGTCAGTGTCGGCTGCGGTATCGGAAGTTTGCAGTGTGTACAGAACAATTATAAGAAGTTAACAGAAAAGGGCCCGAACCGGGTAGCACCGCTGATGATTCCTATGCTGATTTCCAATATGGCAGCAGGAAACATTTCCATTCAGTTTGGCTTGAAGGGAAAAAATATCGATGTAGTTACTGCGTGTGCATCCGGAAATCATAACATCGGCGAGGGCTTCCGTTCCATCCAGTATGGTGAGGCGGATGTCATGCTTGCCGGTGGAGCAGAAGGTGCGATTGTAGAACTGGGACTTGCTGGCTTTACCGGATTGAATGCTTTGAATACAACCGATGACCCGACACGTGCCTCCATTCCTTTTGACGTAGACCGCGGTGGATTTGTCATGGGAGAGGGTGCCGGTATTATTGTTCTTGAGGAACTGGAACACGCAAAAGCTCGTGGCGCTCATATTTATGCGGAGATTATCGGTTATGGTGCAACCAGTGACGCCCATCACCTCACTGCCCCGATTGACGATGGCAGTGGTGATGCAAAAGCGATTGAATTTGCAATGAAGGATGCCGGCATTGAACCGGAGGAAATTGACTATATCAATGCACATGGAACAAGCACTCATATGAACGATGCGTTTGAGACGAAAGCTATCAAGCTCGCTATGGGAGAGGCTGCTTATCACTGTAAAGTAAGCTCCACGAAATCCATGGTAGGACATCTTCTCGGTGCAGCCGGAGGTGTCGAGGCAATTGCCAGCGTGAAGTCCATTGAGGAGGGCTATGTACATGGCAATGCCGGTCTTGTGAATCAGGACCCGGAATGTGATTTGGATTGTCCGAAGGAGGGACTTGAGATGGAGGTTAATGTTGCTCTCAGCAATTCCCTCGGCTTTGGCGGACACAATGCAGTTGTTATTTTCAGAAAATATGCAGAATAGGAGCAGGATATGTTGTTAGATATCAATGAAATCAAAAAAATTATTCCGCACCGCTATCCGTTTCTTCTGGTGGATTGCATTGAGGAAATGGAGCCGGGAGTGAAGGCAATCGGCTATAAAAATGTAACTGCAAATGAGCCTTTCTTTCAAGGTCATTTTCCGGAGTATCCGGTTATGCCGGGTGTGCTTATTATTGAGGCACTGGCACAGGTAGGAGCAGTGGCGATTCTCAGTCTTGAGGAGAATAAGGGGAAACTCGCTTTCTTTGGCGGTATAAAAAATGCAAAGTTTCGCAAGCAGGTAATTCCCGGAGACCGTTTGAAATTAGAAACAGAGATTATCAAATGCAAGGGACCGATGGGGGTTGGCAAAGCGATAGCAACCGTTGACGGAAAACTTGCCGCTGAGGCAGAAATCAGCTTTATGATTCAATAATCAAATTTTTCGTAATAAAAGGGTAAAAGATGCGTAAATTATGTATCTTTTGCTCTTTTTTTATTCCTGTTCTTCACTTTTTTGAGGTTATTTACTTTTTTTTTACATGAAAAAAACGAAAAAAAGTGGTATACTATAGGCAGGAGAAGTAGATTTTAGCATAAAAGAAAGGATGGATTGACGTGTTTAAAGTTGGAGATTATGTAGTACATGGTAACAGTGGCGTATGCAGAGTAGAAGAAATACAGACAATGAGTGCCGGAGCCGGACAGCGTACTTATTATACGTTAATCCCGTTATATGCGTCCGGCAGCAGATTGTTTGTACCGACGGACAGCAAGAAGGTTGTTACCCGTTCCGTTATGACAAAAGAAGAGGCAGAAAAGCTTTTGGCAGACTGGGGTGAAATTGATATTCTTTGGGTTGATAATGACAAAAACAGGGAGGAAGTGTACAAGAAGGCACTGCGTTCCTGCGATACCCACCAGTGGGTGCAGCTGATTAAAACCTCCTATCAGAGAAATCAGGAAAGAATTCAGAATGGAAAAAAAGCTACCTCCAGTGATGAACGGTACTTGCAGATGGCAGAAGATAATTTGATTGGCGAGCTGGCGATTCCATTGGGGATGACAAGAGGAGAGGCAGAAGATTATTTTATTTCCAGAGTCAGAGAGCATGAAAAAAATA
>CAZFHT010000100.1:0-6991 GCA_964518785.1 uncultured Eubacterium sp. | reverse complement strand
ATCGCTGACGAGTTAGAGGAAGACGAGGAACGGATTCGCAGGATATGTGAAGCGGCAGAGAATTACGCACCGGAATACGATTCACAGCAGATTTATGAAGAGCTGAAAATGCGGTGATAGGCGAGAAAAACTATAACCAATTTTTGGATTTTAAATCTTGAATAGGCACTTGGAAGTAAGGAAAAATGGGCTTTCAAGTGCCTATTTTCGGCAAACACAAAACACAAAAAATTGGGAGCGTCCCAAAGGAACATTAACATTCTTTCCATTTCTTTATTGCACGTATTCCCATCAATATAAACAAAAGATAAATCACACAAGACAAAGCCAGTCCCCATGTGAAATAAAAATGTCCTGCATTGATAAAATTACGAATGTCAATCGCAATGCAAACTGCTGTACAGGCAAAGCACACCAAGGCATTACGCATATACACCCGACGTTCTTTTTCCTTTGATTCTTCCATACTGATTCCTTCCTTTCGAGAGAACTGTTACTACGTTAGAAAAGGAAAACCCATTGCAAAAGCAACGGGTTTTCCATGTAGTAGTCCGTAGGGGAATCGAACCCCTGTTTCTGCCGTGAGAGGGCAGCGTCTTAGCCGCTTGACCAACGGACCATCAACAATTGATACTATACTACAGTCCGAAGATAAATGCAAGCACTTTTTTGTTTTTTTATCATTTTTATTAATTTTTATTATTTACTATTCCCACTTTTTCACCTTTACTGATACGTATTTAAACATGGTTTTTATCTTATGTCCGGATGTCGTTTTTATCAGCTTATAGTCCGCAGATTTTTTATTCTTGCCATATACGAGATACTTTGAACCCTCCTTGGTTTTCTTACTCTTCCATTTTTTCCTGCCCTTGTTATAAGTGTAATTACATCTGACTGTACTGGTTTTCTTCCATGAATATGTTTTCCCAATATGCTTTATCTTCTTAACCTTTCCACATTTGACAGTCTGGTAATTAATCTTATATTTTTTCGCCCAGCTTATGGATTTTGCTGACGGAACTGTATACAGCTTTCCCAGCGATTGGAAACTGCTGTCCCAGCCCTTGATAATCGTATTTTTACCTTCCACGACAAGTTTACCTATTTTGCTCTCATAATATGATGTTCCTTGCGATAACTTAAAATGCAAGGTTAACTTTTTTACATTTTTTCCAACATATATTGTTCCTATATTCCCCTTGATATGGTCGGACAAATCAAATTCCTTTTTCACGTTTGAAAAAAACAAATTTTTTATGTTGGTGTCATAAAAAATATCATCAACATTTCCAATCATATCTGTTGAAATTGTTACCTTTTTAATCGTTCCGCACTCAGTGAAAACACTGTCATCTACTCTGGTTTTTTCAGGTATATTCAATGAGCTAAGTGAAACACAGCCCGTAAACGCCTTCCGATATAAGTACAAATATTCTTGTCTTTTCTCAAATTGAATATTTTTCAGATTAGAACAATTTTCAAATGCGTTTTCTCCGACAAATCGGATGTATTTAGGGAATATAATCTCCTCTACCTGGGCTGCCGATTCTGCCAAAACACAAAGCGATTCACTAATATCCAAATCATCATAACAGTACTTTGCTGCCTCAATGTCCAAATCATGCGGAAGGTAGCCAGTCCGTCCTACACCAACAACCTGATAGCCATCTATGTACTCCGGAATCGTAATTCTCCCGCTTGCATTTTCAATTTTTCGTATAGAAATCATTTTTTCTTCTTCTGACAAAATATGATATATGTAATTTCCTGATTTTTTTATTCTGGAACTTTCCTTCCAAAATCCATCTCCAATAGAAACAGGCGTTGGTGACGGACTTGGAACAGGATTCTCACTTGCGATAACATCTTCATCCGCTGCAAGTGATGTGTCCTTGGTGTTGTACAAAGCAAACACACTTATTAATAAGATAACTGAAATTAAAAGTATTTTTTTCATTTTCGTGCCCCCATTCACCTTTCCTGATTACATAAAGTCCAGCAGCGACATCTGGTCACTGAGCGGCAGATTCCCCAGCAAGCCCAGTTCTCTCATTTTGTCAACAATCGTTCCGCTGACCTTACAACGGTTTTTAAAATTCTCGCAGGAGGTAAAAGAACCATCTTTGGCAGCCTCTACAATACCCTCTGCTGCCTTGTCTCCCATCCCCTCAATGCTGTTCAGAGACGGCATTAGTTTTCCGTCAACAATCTGGAAATGTTTTGCCTTCGCCGTAAAAATGTCAATCGGTTCAAATTCATAACCTCTGGCATACATCTCCTGAACAATTTTCATATCTCCGTATGCCGCCACATCCTTCGGACTCAGCTCATTCATTCTCTTTTTGTAGTCCTTCATCGTCTCCTCCAGTTTTTCTCTGCCCTGACACATTATTTCATAACTGAATGCCTTGGCACGAATACTGAAAAACGCCGCATAATAGGCAAGCGGATAATATACTTTAAAATAAGCAATACGCAGCGCCATCATGACATAAGCCACTGCATGTGCCTTCGGGAACATATATTTAATCTTCTTACAAGATTCAATGTACCATGGCTCTACGCCTGCCTCCAGCATGGCTTTTTCCATATCCGGCCATTTCTTCTCGGCACCTTTTGCCACCTTTCCTTTACGAACCGCCTCCATGATATTGAAAGCCAGTCCGTTCTCCACACCGGTATGAATCAGATACGTCATAATATCATCGCGGGTACAAATGGCAGTGGAAAGCGTACAGTCTCCTTTCGCAATGAAATACTGGGCATTGTTCAGCCACACATCCGTGCCATGGGACAAACCGGAAATCCGCACCAAATCCGAAAAATTCTTCGGTTTCGTATCCCGTAACATCTGCATGACAAATTCCGTTCCGAACTCCGGCACACCGAGACTTCCCAAATCCGTCCCCATAAGGTCATCCGGCGTCACGCCGAGCGATTCTGTCCCCACAAATAACCCCAGTACGCCGGGGTCGTCCATTGGGATGTCCAACGCATTAATGCCGGTAATGTCCTCCAGCATACGGATAATGGTAGGATCATCGTGTCCCAGTATGTCCAGTTTGAGAAGGTTGTGGTCAATCTTATGGTAGTCAAAATGGGTGGTAATAATCGAGGTTTCCATATCATTGGCAGGGTGCTGAATCGGTGTGAACGTATAAATCGTCCAGCCCATCGGAAGGACAACGATACCACCCGGATGCTGCCCGGTAGTTCTCCTGACGCCGACACAGCCCTCTAAAAGTCTTTCGATTTCCTCATTTCTTTTATGTATTTCTTTTTCTTCAAAAAATTTTCTCACGTAGCCGTAGGCAGTCTTATCTGCCAGCGTGCCAACCGTTCCTGCACGAAACGTTTGTCCGTCACCGAAAATAACCTCGGTATAAGCGTGTGCCTTACTCTGGTATTCCCCAGAGAAATTCAAGTCGATATCCGGCTCTTTATCTCCATAAAATCCAAGGAAGGTCTCAAATGGGATATCATGTCCATCCCGTATTAAAACTTCCCCGCACACCGGACAGGTTTTCTCCGGCATATCAAATCCGGAGCTTCCGGCAAATGCCCGGACTTCATCCGAATCAAAATCTGAGTAGTGGCATTTTCCACAATAATAATGTGCCGGAAGCGGATTTACTTCTGTAATACCGGACATGGTAGCAACAAAAGAGGAGCCTACAGAACCTCGTGAACCTACAAGGTAGCCGTCTTCATTGGACTTCCACACCAGCTTTTGGGCAATGATGTACATAACGGCAAATCCATTTTTTATAATGGAATTCAGCTCATGCTCAAGCCGTTCCGACACTTGGGGCGGTAAATCCTTCCCATACATAGAGTGTGCTTTCCGGTAACAGATGTCTCGCAGCTGCTGGTCGGAATCTTCAATGACCGGCGGACATTTATCCGGGTATACCGGAGAAATCACTTCTATCTGGTCCGCAATCCTGTTTGTATTGGTGACGACAACTTCAAACGCTTTCTCCTCTCCAAGATAAGAAAACTCCTCCAGCATTTCATCTGTCGTGCGAAGGTACAGAGGCGGCTGTTTTTCATCCTTCATTCCCTGCCCCGCCTGTATAATGGAACGGTAAATTGCATCCTCCGGATCCAGAAAATGAACGTCACAGGTAGCACATACCGGTTTCCCATACTTTTCTCCCAACTGCACAATGCGTCGGTTCATGTCCTTCAAATCATTCCACGAATTCATATTTTCATAGGAGCGTTTTTCTGACTCCAGCATAAATTCATTATTTCCCACCGGCTGGATTTCCAAATAATCATAAAAATCCACCAGTTCTTTAATCCGGTCCTCGTCAGCGTCGTCAAGCAGTGCCCGATATAACTCTCCCGCCTCACAGGCAGAGCCTATAATCAGTCCCTCCCGCCATTGCATCAACTGACTTTTCGGAATACGAGGACGGCGGAAAAAATAATTCAGATGTGCCATGGACACAAGGCGGTAAAGGTTCACCCGCCCCACCTCATTCTGTGCCAGAATTATCGCATGATAATATGGTTTTTTCCGTATAATCTCCGGTGCCGAATGAGTCCTCTCATAGAGGGCATCCAAATCATTAATTCCAAGTTTGGCAAGACGTTCTATCATTTTTTCAAAGATTTCCGCCGTAGCCTCGGCATCCTCTACTGCACGGTGATGGTTAATCAATGATATTTTCATCACCTTTGCCACACTGTCCAATGTATACTTCGCCATGCGGGGAAACAGGACGCGGGCAATTCCCACCGTATCAACAACAGTAAACTCCGTATCCAGTCCCAGCTCCTCTCCCTTCCGGCAGATAAAACTGTAATCAAACTGGGCGTTGTGCGCCACCAGCACACAGCCCCGGCAGAACTCCATAAACTGTGGTAAAATTTCTCCGATTTCAGGCGCATCCTTCACCATATCGTCAGTGATACTTGTCACCTCAGTAATTCTCGGCGGAATCGCCACCTTCGGATTCACAAAAGTGCTGAACCGTTCACATATTTTTCCCTTTTCCACCTTCACAGCACCGATTTCAATAATGCGGTTTCTCGTCGGTGAAAATCCGGTTGTCTCTAAGTCAAAAACAACAAAGGAATCCTGCAAAGACTGCCCCTTCGAATTTTGCACCGCATCATCCAAATCGTCCACCAGATATGCCTCACAGCCATAAATCACTTTGAAATCGTCTTTTTCTATTGCATGTTCAGCGTCAGGAAAGGACTGCACCACACCATGGTCGGTGATGGCGATGGCAGGGTGTCCCCACTGCTGGGCTCTCTTCACCAGTTTTCCGGTGTCGGTCATGGCGTCCATATCACTCATCTGGGTATGGGCATGGAGTTCCACCCGCTTTGCCGGGGCGGTATCCTGACGTCCGACTTTAAAGTTTTTGATTTCCTTCATTCCCACCAGATTTCCGATACGGATTTCTTTATCGTAGGAGTCATAGGACGCCACGCCCTTGAGGCGGATAAAGTTTCCTTTTTTTACAAATTCAAAAAAAGATAATTCTTCAATCTGTTCTTTCTTAATGAACACTTTGGCGACAATCGTATCCGTAAAGTCTGTAATGGCAAATGTAACAATGAGCTTTTCTCCCTTAATCTCCCGCTGGTCCACACTGCGAATCATACCATCAATGACGACCTCGCCAATCTCATCAATAATCTCCTTAATCGGAATTACTTCACCCTCCACATTCTTTCCATAAAAAACAGAAGGGTCTTTCGCCGGCTTACGGTAATTACTTTTTCTCGGAACAAATGGCTTCTTCGCTGTGGCAGAACTGCTTTCTGCCACCTGATTTGAGGTGCCTCCGGTTCCCGCCGATGCAGCACTCTCCACCTCTTCCTCTTCTTTCGGACGTACCATCCGGTAAACCTCCGGCTCTGCCTGAGACTGACGTTCCCGTTTTACATAATGAAACTTCACATCCACATCCCGGTCAAAACGACGTTTCAACCGCACCACAAAAAAATCCCGGATATCTTCCGCCCTCTCCCGGCACAAAAAATCATCATCACAAGTCAGCGTCAGCGTGTTTCCCATAACGTCAAAAGGCTCACTGCAAAATTTCATATAATCAATGGTGTTCATCTCACGAAGTTCTTCCTTCAGCGATTCGCCACACAAATCCATCAGACGTGCCAAATCATATTCATCAGCAAAAGGATAGCTCATCTCCAGCTTTGGACGAAAACCCAGCCGGTAAAACACCTGCTTATACAATTTTTTTTCCATATTTTTTGTCATACGATAAGTAATAAGCTGGTCACATCGCAAATAGACGTAGACCAGCATTTTCGTTTTTGATGCACTCACTTTTTCCACAAGTGCGCCTGCAAAATAATCATATAATTTATCGTCGTTTGACAAATCGGGAAATGCCTCATAAAAATGAACCACGTTGTCCTCCCTCCTACTTCCAGTTACACAGTTCCTGACGAAGTGTCTCCAAAAGCTCTGACTCCGGTACCTTCTTTACAACTTCACCTTTTTTTATCAGCAGTCCCTCGCCGATTCCTCCGGCGATTCCTATGTCTGCCTCTCTCGCCTCTCCCGGACCATTAACGGCACATCCCATAACCGCTACTTTTATATCAAGGTCAAATTCCTTCACCATTTCCTCCACTTGTCCGGCAAGACCGATTAAATCAATCCGGGTTCTTCCGCAAGTAGGGCAGGACACAACCGTAACTCCGCCCTTGCGAAGCCCCAGCGTCTTTAAAATCAGCTTTGCTGCATAAATCTCCTGAATCGGATCTCCGGTGAGTGACACCCGAATCGTGTCCCCGATTCCCTGATACAAAATATTTCCAAGCCCGACGGCAGACTTAACACTGCCGGAGTACACCGTTCCCGATTCCGTAATTCCTACATGAAGGGGATAATCGGTCTGCTTTGCAATCAGCTCATGCGCCCGAATACACATCAGCACATCAGAGGATTTGATACTGATAACAAGATTTTCATAACCCATGCTCTCAATAATGGCAA
>CAZFHT010000099.1:3562-7165 GCA_964518785.1 uncultured Eubacterium sp. | reverse complement strand
GCAATACCACATT
The DNA here is from genome assembly GCA_964518785.1 of uncultured Eubacterium sp. Classification (GTDB taxonomy): domain Bacteria; phylum Bacillota; class Clostridia; order Lachnospirales; family Lachnospiraceae; genus Eubacterium_F. The sequence continues at coordinate 7,152 of CAZFHT010000099.1, read as the reverse complement.
TTCATAAACCGCCTTTGGAATCGGTAAATTTAACATATCCGGGGTTTGAATGTCCGCACACTCCTTAAACAGAGAAATCAACTCCGGCAGATTATAAAACTTCGCAAATCTTGTTTTTGCCCGGTATCCTGTCCCCTCCGGTGCAAGTTCGATGGCAGTCTGTGTTTCTCCAAAAGAAGATGCCCATGAATCAAAATGACCTAACCCCATTCTCTGAAGCGTGTTGTACTGAAGATAACGCATATTCGTATAAAGTTCCGTCATACTATTGGAAATTGGTGTTCCGGTGGCAAAAGTAATCCCTTTTTCTCCTGTCAGTTCATCGAGGTACTGACACTTGGCAAACATATCCGAGGACTTCTGTGCCTCCGTCTGTGCAATGCCCGCCACATTCCGCATTTTTGTGTGTAAAAAAAGATTTTTATAGAAATGACTCTCATCTACAAAGAGCCTGTCCACGCCTAACTGCTCAAAAGTAACGACATCATCCTTTCTCGATGAATCATTTAATCGTTCTAGCCTTGTCTGTAAGGTTTTTCGCATTTTCTCCATCTGCTTGATGGTATAGCGTTCCCCTCGTTCTGCCTTGATTTGCTCAATGGAAAGTGTAATCTCTTCAATCTGTCCTTCGATAATGGCGATCTGCCTTTCCGCAGACAACGGAATTTTCTCAAATTGAGAATGCCCGATAATCACGGCATCATAATCTCCCGTTGCAATTCGTGAGCAGAACTTCTTTCGGTTCGCCGGCTGAAAATCTTTCTTCGTAGCCGCCAAAATATTGGCTCCGGGATACAATCGTAAAAAGTCACTTGCCCACTGCTCCGTCAGATGATTCGGAACGACAAACAGACTTTTCTGACATAACCCAAGCCGCTTGCTTTCCATTGCCGAAGCCACCATTTCAAATGTTTTTCCAGCACCGACACAATGAGCAAGTAAGGTATTGTTTCCATACAGCACATGCGCCACTGCATTTTTCTGATAGTCCTTTAACTCAATGTCCGGATTCATTCCCGGAAACTTCAAATGCGAACCATCATACTCTCTCGGTCTGGTAGAGTTAAAAAGTACATTGTACTTTTGCACCAATGCCTCACGCCTCTCCTGATCACGGAATACCCAGTCCCGAAAGGCTTCCCGCATGGCATCCTGCTTTTGTGCCGCTATGGTAGTTTCCTTTTTATTCAGAACACGCTTCTCTTTTCCGTCCTCTACAATCGTATCGTATACTCTGCTGTCTTTTAGATTTAAGGAATCTTCTAAAATCTGATAGGCATTTCTACGGCTTGTTCCATAGGTCATATTGACTAAAGAGTTTCCATAATCTGCGTTTTTTCCTTTTACGTTCCACTGCCCCGTCACGTCAGAATATTGAATTTTAACAACTTCTCGGTTCAATAAATGCTCCGGTGTTTGGAAAATCTCACGCATAAAATCCTCAATGTACTTTTCCTCAATCCAAGTAGCACCAATCCGAACCTCAATTTCGCTGGCATCCAGTTCCCTCGGCTGCACTCTTTTTAGTGCCTCCACATTGACGGCATACAGCGGCTCTTTTTCGGCAAAGGTTGTTGCCACTTCTAACTTGCTTCGGACATTTCCACTTAAATAGGCATCTGCCGTTTCCCACTCTTCCGTAATAGGATTCTTAAAAATCACTCCCGTCAGTTCATCAATGAGTTTTTCCTTTTCCTTTCCACAAAGTTCTGACATATAATCAAAATCGATTGCCGCTTTTTCTGACAGGGAAACCGCCAATGCCTCACTTGCCGTATCGACACTGGTAACAACTTCGGCTTTTTTAATCGTCCGCTTTGAAAACATATCTGCTTTGCCGATATAATTTCCCTCTTCGTCCAGATTTTCCAAAGAACATAAAAGACAATAGCTGCTGTCCTGATGAAAGGCTCGCTTGTTTGTTTTGGAATAAATTCTTCCAAACTCCTTTGCAAAAGCATCATACAACTCGTTTAGTTTTTTCTGCTCTGCCTGTATCCTTTCATCTGGATATTCTTCAAGCTGCAGCTGAATCAATTCATGGGTACAATCACGAATTTCTACCATGCCCTTAATGCGGGAAATCATCCCATCCGTGGCATCCACCGGACGCATGACAGAATTTTCCCGATAATACAGTTTCTCATCCACAATGGTGTAACTGAAATTCTTAATCTCCGGAATTGCCGGAAGCACCTCTTCCTGCAGTTCCTCTGTTATCTCCTCCAGTTCGATTGCTTCAAATTCGCCATGAATATAGGACAAACTGGCAGCAAGCTGTTCTTCAAAGGGTGATGACAGATTGGGAACGCAGGTGCTTTCCATTCCATACGGACCGGTTACCATTTCCATCTTTCCTACAATCATTTCCGGATGTTCCACAAAATAACTGTTCATGGCAATCTCATCGTCATTTTTCGACAGATGCACCCAATCGGGTTCGATATCTACAATACGGTCACGCTTCTTTAGGAAAATAATATCCGATGTCACTTCCGTTCCCGCATTTGCCTTAAACGCTGTATTAGGAAGTCGAACTGCTCCTAACAGTTCTGCCCTCTGTGCAATATACTTACGCACTTTCGGATTTTCCTTATCCATCGTTCCTTTACTGGTAACAAAGGCAATGACCCCACCGGGACGTACCTGATCCAATGTTTTGACAAAGAAATAATCATGAATCAAAAAACCTTGCTTGTCATATTTCTTATCGGATACTTTATACTGACCAAACGGCACATTTCCAATCGCAACATCAAAAAAGTCATTCGGAAACGCTGTTTTCTCATATCCATCCACCGTAATATTTGCCTGTGGATATAACTGCTTTGCCATGCGTCCCGTCAGTCCATCCAGTTCCACACCATACAGTCTGCTGTCTCTCATCTTCTCCGGCAACATACCAAAGAAGTTGCCGATACCCATAGACGGTTCCAAGATATTACCGGTTTCAAATCCCATCTTCTCTAAAGTGGTATAAATCCCTTGAATAATTGTAGGACTGGTATAATGGGCATTTAAGGTACTTTCTCTCGCAGAAGCATACTCTTCCTCGGATAAAAGATTCTTTAATTCTGTGTACTCACTTGACCATACACTCTTTGTCTCATCAAAGGCATCTGCCAAACCGCCCCAGCCGACATATTTCGACAAAATTTCCTGTTCCTCCGGTGCAGCCATTCTTCCCTCGGATTCTATTTTCTCCAAAGTGTGTATCGCCGCAATATTTCTCTGAAACTTCTCTTTTGCAGTTCCTACGCCTAACTCCATATCGGAAACCACATAGTTTTCTTCTTTTTCCTGTTGATATGCTGCATACTTTTCTTTTTTCTCTTCCGTCAGATAACGATTCTCACGAACCAACTTCTGAATCTTTTTCGCAACTGCCTTCCACGACAAAAGAATTTCTGCATCCGGGGTGAAAATATCACCTTTGCTTAGTTTCACCCCCTTTGCATCATAATCTTTATGACTATTGTCCGAACCAATCAACGCATGACTAGAGCCTCCGGTTCCATACTCTTTCTTTAAAAAATCAGCCGCATCTTTCAAATCCGGATTTCTTTGAAAATAATCATAAATCCGAAAAG
>CAZFHT010000099.1:0-3462 GCA_964518785.1 uncultured Eubacterium sp. | reverse complement strand
ATCAGATTCGGAATCAGATAATCTCTGTTCCTTTCGTATGTCAGGTTCATTTCTTCTTTCCTCCGTTTCTTCTTTATAAAACCTGTTATTGGCAACCATCCATTGCACATGTTCCTTTGCCTCTTCCTCTGAATCACAGTAACAGATATTTTGTGCTTTCACATTGTCATAAATAAACCAATCCCCTGTCTCTGAACCAAGTCCTATTACAAAATCATTCGTCTGCAATACCCTAGCCACAGTCTTACTTGTCTCTGCATAAAAACGATTTCTCACATGTTCTCTTTCATACCTCGCAATGACTCTTCCAATCTGTGCTAACACTGGTTCACACAACTCCGATGTGGCACTGCCAAGCACCGACAGGGTACGCATGGTATTAAATTCATGGATATAATCAAAGGTAAATTCGGACTCAAATCTCGACATATCGAAACCACAACGCTTTACAATCGTGTAACATACACTCTGCTCCAGCATTTCCCTGAGCCGAAGAGTCACCGTATCTCCATCCAAATCCTCTAAGTAACTGTTTACCGATGAATCGATTAACTCATCCACGATATCTTCATAAAAGTCATTCGCAATGCGTTTTCCTATCTCATAAATCCGGCTTTCAAAGGGAGAAGAAGCATTGCTACTTCCATAAATTTTTTCCAATCTGGCGAGAATCTCTTCATGATGTTCTTCTTTCATCTTCCAGATAAATGGTTCCTTCCCGATTCTCCTCGCTTTATGTACATCTGAGACATCAAATACATATCGCAGTCTCGGTCTTTCACTTTCTCCGTCAAGGAGAGCAATCCCTTTGGCTCCCCGGTTTACCCAGCAAAACATTTTCTCATTCCATATTTCAATGGAGGCACAGGCTGTTGCGTCCGGTCTCTGTGCATAAATGAGAATCTGATCCTCAAACGGATACTTGTATAACCTCGACGCAACATCAAGGTATTTCATCCAGTTTTCCCTGTTCTCGCCAATCTTTTTTGCAGTTTCCCCGGCTAAAACAGAGACTTTTTCATATTTTGTCATAGCATACTGTCCTCCTGCACCTGCTTCTGTTTAGACAAATTGTCCAAACACTATTCTTTCTTATCAAGTGCGGCACAAGCTGTCGCATATCCCATCAAACGCTTATCACTCTTTGCTCTCATCTCAATATCAAGAGAAATCTGTTTGTCATTTTGCTCTTCTTTTCTTACTTCTCTGTTTTCCATTTTCTAAGTCCTCCATTTCATATAAACAAGTTCTCGTTTCATATACATAAGGCTTTTGAAAAATCATCCTTATGGTACTTCGTATGAGCTGCATCAATGTCATCCCATTCTTCTGGTAAAATCCGCACAGTCCAATAATTCCAATGACCGGCATACATATCGTGATGGCTGAATTGATACCCGCTCCAAAGTAAAAATGTAGAAGTAAGATTCCTCCTACTCCTACAAGTAATGCACTGCCTCCGAACACGCACTCTCGAAAGGATAACCCCTTAAAGAAATCATCCTTAAATGCCGCCACATCCGGATTGATTGTTTTTGTCATTCTAATTCCTCATTTCTCTATAGGCTAAATGCTTTTTGCATGACACTGTCCGACATCTTCACTGACGATGCAATTACGCCCATTTTCAGGCAATATTCCAGTAATCGCACGATGGCATTGTCCGTATCGATGGAAACCGTATCGATAAAACTGGCACTAATCGCTATCACAACCGCTATGAGAAGTGCTGAAAATACATATCCAAAGAAAGTTCGAATATAAGAATATCCGATATTGGCAGTTTGTCCTCCTGCCGCCAATGTAGATAACGCTACGCCGGCAAAAGGAGCAATCATGTAAATCTTCAAGATACGGTTTAATACCGTCAGTACCACAATAAAGCCGCATACCACGGTAAACAGAAAGAACAAAATACTGGTTAAAAACGCCGTCATGGTTCCAAAATCTCCACCGGATACCCGTTCATAGACCTTTGCACCATCAAAATCATAAATCATACTAAGCCGGTTTTCGCCCAAAATTGCCTGTGTCAGTTTCTTTCCCCATGAAAAAAACTTTGGCATATAGGTCAGTGCCATGCTCATTACATTTGAGGTTATGATTAACCGGATAAACATTTTTATCGTTCGGTCAAATGTTAAATCCGCATGCAAATCGCAACTGTCCCTGCAAAAACCATACAAGAAAAACACACAGAGCAAAGACACGGCAACCACATTTAAGGTGGTATAGATTGTCGATATATTTTTCCATACCTCTTTGTATGTACCGGACGAAGGGTTCTTTGTTAAAACATCTGCCGCTAACTGCATCATGTCATTCCAAGCGTATCCGGCACACTCAAAGAAGTCTTTTCCACTAAAGAAATCTCCTAAATCCGAAAAAAATCCTGTTACGGAATCCCACAATCCCACCTGCATCACCTCCTCTCAGGATTCCATTTACTACGAAACTCCTAAGAGTTTCAAAATCGCCGGTACCGCAATCATAATCAGACCGCCGATTACTTTCTTAATTGCCTGACTCTGTTGCGTGGTGTCGTGGGCGGAATATCCGGTACCAAAGTCCAATAATCCCCATGCAAGGAAAATGACACCGACTCCTCCAACACATCCAAGCACCAAATCTTTAATGACATCAATGCCATCGGTTACTTCCTTTACTCCTGTATCCGTAGTATCTTCTCCGCTTTTTGCAGCAAAAACAACCATCGTCTTACTGATAATGGTCTTTGCATACAACACCGCCATCATTACCGATGCTTTTCTTTCAATCCCTAATCTGCGTGGACGAATCACGCTTAATTCTTTACGCATTTATTTGCCTCCTTTTCTCTGTAACCAATCACAAGCAGTCTCTTGTCCTTGCCTTCTGATGTGCGGCAAGTCACAAGTGTAAGAAACTGGTATTTATGAAAAAATGCCTCCACGGTATTCTCTTTCATCTCCTTTTTCAAAATCTCAGCCGCCTCACACGGATAAAGACTGTCTGCAATCATTTCTTTCACAAACTGAAAATACTGCTCATCATTGTAGATCTCTGTTTGTTTGAAATAATCTGAATAAATATCTGTCCGGATAACTGCTACAATCGGATATTTCTTCTCCGTATCATTTACTCTCGTAAAATACAGATTCTTATGCTTCCGGTAAAAGGATTCTTCCCCGTAATTGTGTAAAAATCCAAAGAATCGCCTGCCGTTGATGTTGTGTCCATAAATCAGTAACTCATCACTGTCCCATGTACATCTGGCATCTAAAAAAGGAGTCCCATAAAAACTATAGTCTCCCTTTTCATTCCGTTTCAGATAATATTCAGGTTCATCAACTGTCTGCATGACCGGATAGGAAAAGGTTGTATTCTTAATCTCAATCCATCCGACCATATCCTCATACATCTTTTTTAGTTTCTTGTCATTACTGTCTTTTTCCCGGCGTATCTCTTCGTACCTTTTTTCTT
>CAZFHT010000098.1:0-7502 GCA_964518785.1 uncultured Eubacterium sp. | reverse complement strand
TTTTCTAATAGCTGAAATACTTGCTCCACTACCAATATGACAAATAATTAAATTATGGCATGAGTTCGAAGGTGGGGGCAGCCAGCATTGCCAATGATTCCGGTGCCGACATGGTTATTATAAACGGATGTGACATGGAAAATATCAACCGGCTTTTTGACGGTGAAGAAATCGGCACACTGTTTAAGGCACACAAGACAAGACATTTTCATTTGAAAAATTATTTAGACAGATAAGGAGTTTTGTGATGGATGAAGGAAAGATTAAACGAATTAATGAACTGTATCGCAAGCAAAAGGAAGGAACGCTGACGGAGGAAGAAAAAAAAGAGCAGTCAGCTCTCCGGGCGGAATACATTGCCGCCATTCGAACAAATATTCAGAGCACATTGGAAAATGTGTCCATTCAGGAGAAGGATGGCACAATTCATAAGCTGCAAAAGAAAAAGAGACATTGAAGACAGTAATGAAAAATATGAATGGAGATTCCTATGGAGGATAAGTCGGTTCTCAGAAAGAGAATGTTAAAGCTGCGGGATTCTATTTCAACGGAAAAGCGGGTGAAATGGTCTCTTGAAATTGGAGAGAAGATTCGCAGTTCGGAAGAGTACAAAACGGCGAAAATCATATTTTCCTACGCCTCATTTTCTTCTGAGGTAAGTACGGAAACCCTGAACCAATGGGTGTTAGAGGACGGAAAGGCGTTATATCTGCCAAAGACCTATGTAAAAAAACATGAAATGGAGTTTTATTACGTCACTGATTTGGCACAGCTTGAACATGGTTATCAGGGAATTTTGGAGCCGAAGGAAAGTCTGGCGGCACGATGGACGCCGACGGAGGAAATTCCGGAGAGCCTTTTAATGCTAATGCCGGGAGTGGCATTTGATGAAAGAGGAAACCGCATCGGATATGGCGGGGGTTATTACGACAGATATTTAGAGAAATATGGAGCATATATCGGCAAGAAGGAGATGCTGGCTTTTCTCTGCCAGAAGACAGGAATTATTCCGGCGGAGGAGTCAGATATTTCTCCAGACTACATTATTACAGACATGGGGGATTGAGTATCATGATGACGTTAGAGGAGATTGGCGCAAAAGCGAAAAGGGCATCCAGAGAAATGAACCGTCTCGGAGTGACCGAAAAAAATCAAGGGCTGGAGGCAGTGGCGAAGGCACTTTTGGACAACCGGAGCCGTTTGCTGCAGGCAAACCGGAAGGATGTTGAGAGGGCGAGAGAGACAGGAATGAAAGAATCCCTTGTGGACCGCCTGACGCTGACAGATGAGCGTATCTGCGGCATGGCAGAGGGGCTTCAGCAGATTGTCGCTCTGCCGGACCCGGTAGGAGAAGTCATTTCCATGAAGACGACACCCCTTGGAATGCAGATTGGACAAAAGCGGGTTCCGCTTGGGGTTATCGGCATTATTTATGAATCCCGCCCAAATGTGACGGCAGACGCTTTTGGTCTTTGCTTTAAAACCGGAAATGCGGTAATTCTTCGCGGCGGCAGTGATGCAATTAACTCGAATAGTGCTATCACTGAGGTCATTCGGGAGGCACTGTCTCTTACCGGACTGCCGGAGGACAGTATCCAGCTTTTGACGGACACTTCTCATGAGACGGCAGAAAAATTCATGCGTCTGAATCAATATGTGGATGTACTGATTCCTCGTGGGGGAGCCGGATTGATTCGTACGGTAGTAGAGAAAAGCACTGTACCGGTCATTGAGACGGGGACAGGAAACTGCCATGTGTATGTTGATGAATATGCGGATGTGAATATGGCTGCGGATATTATAGAAAATGCTAAGACACAGCGGTTAGGCGTGTGCAATGCCTGTGAGTCTCTTGTAATTCACAGCAAGGCAGCGTCAGAAATGCTGCCGGTTATCTGTGACCGATTGAGAGAGCATGGTGTGGAAATCCGGGGAGACCGACGGGCGAGGGAATGTTATGAATACATGACGGAGGCAACGGAGGAGGATTTTGGAAAAGAATATTTGGATGCGATTATTTCTGTAAAAACGGTGGATTCGATTGATGAGGCAATTGAACATATTAACAACTACAATACGGGACATTCGGAGGCAATCGTGACAGCGAATTACAGCAATGCCATGAAGTTTCTGAATGAAATCGACGCAGCGGCGGTTTATGTCAATGCCTCTACGCGGTTTACGGATGGCTTTGAATTTGGTTTTGGTGCTGAAATCGGTATCAGCACACAAAAACTTCACGCCAGAGGTCCGATGGGACTTTTGGCACTCACGACAACAAAGTATATCATTTTAGGTGATGGACAGATTCGAGGATGATTTTTGAGGTGACTTATGACAAAGATAAGGAGTTTTTTTGGATTGGCAGAATTATTTTTCAGGCTTGTGTTTTCCATGATACACAATTACAGGTATCTAAATGAGGATTTGGAAAATAATTTTATGGTATGTAAGAAAATTTGCCGAAATGTAGTTAAATCGGCACATATAAATTTAAAGATTCAGGGACAGAAAAAAATACCGACGGATAAACCCTTTATGCTTGTACCAAATCATCGGTGCTTTTTTGATGTTGTCTTTCTGCTTGCCGCACTGGACTGTCCGGTCAGTTTTGTGGCGGCAAAAGAGTTGTGGAATTATCCGGTGCTGCGAAAGTATTTGTCTGCAATTTATTGTATTCCGCTTGACCGTTATACAAAAGATTTGGCAAGGATGAAAAATAATATTTCCCAGATTCAGGATACTCTTTCCAAACATAATCTGGTTATGTTTCCGGAGGGAGAGTGCAGCTATGACAGGGAGGAAATGAGGGAATTTAAAAAAGGCGGTTTTATGGGTGTGCTGGGAATGGATATCAATATCGTCCCTGCTTTTATCAAAATCGGAGAGTTTCGTCATATCGGACGCAAATGGATGATTCCCAGAGGAGATGTGTCCATCTGTGTGGGAGATTCGTTTCAAGTGCATGAAGTTTCTGATAAGAGGGTGCAGGCGTCAGAGCTGGCAAGTTATGCACAGGAGTGTGTGAGAAGGTTGCAGGAGGAGGCGGAGAAATAGTGTTCCACCGTATTTGACAGAACAAACAAACTATGATAGAATACCAACAGATTGAGGGACATCTCAAGAAGGGGCACACCACCTTGGGTGTGAATTTTCTTGAGGTGTCCTATTTTTGAAGAATGGAGGAACATATGGTTACCATAAATGGAAAGAAAATATCCGGTTATGATGAGGTTTCCATTGACGAGATGTTAGCGGGGGAGGGTTTTAATAAAACCCAGATTGCCGTTGAAGTCAATGAGTTGATAATACTCAAAAAAGATTATGATAAGACGCTGCTGCATGATGGCGATATTGTTGAAGTCGTTAATTTTGTCGGTGGAGGACAGTTTACAGGAAAGGAAGGAAAAAAATGCAAAATAAAGAAGACAAATTAATCATTGGGGGACACGAATTTACCTCTCGTTTTATTTTAGGCTCCGGTAAATATTCACTGGATTTAATTAAAGCCTCGGTTGAAAATGCAGGAGCAGAAATTATTACGCTGGCACTCCGCCGGGCGAATCAGGACGGACGTGCTAACATTCTGGATTATATCCCGGAGCATGTTACACTGCTGCCAAATACATCCGGTGCCCGCAATGCTGACGAGGCAGTCCGTATCGCCAGATTGTCAAGAGAAGTAGGCTGCGGTGATTTTGTGAAGATTGAAATTATGAGAGACTCGAAATATCTTTTGCCGGACAATGCCGAGACGATTAAGGCTACGGAAATACTGGCAAAGGAAGGATTTATTGTTATGCCGTATATGTATCCGGATTTGAATGTGGCGAGAGATTTGGCAAATGCCGGGGCGGCGTCCATTATGCCTTTGGCAGCACCGATTGGCTCCAACAAAGGTCTTTGCACAAAAGAATTTATTCAGATTCTCATTGATGAAATCGATTTGCCGATTATTGTCGATGCGGGAATTGGAAAACCGTCGGAGGCCTGTGCGGCTATGGAAATGGGGGCTGCGGCAATTATGGCGAACACCGGGATTGCCACTGCTGGGGACATTCCTGCTATGGCAGAGGCTTTTAAATTTGCCATTGAGGCAGGAAGGAAAGCATACCTTGCCGGAACCGGACGAGTGCTGGACCGGGGCGGAAGTGCGTCCTCTCCGCTGACAGGATATATTCAGGATGGATCAAACGAGGTGAAATAAGATGGCACAGGAAAAGATAAATGAAAGTATTCTCAGCGAGCAGATATTAGAGGACATGAAAGAAAACCGTATCGACCATATGACCTATCTGGATGATATGGAGGTTTTGGATTCTGATATTGATAAACGAGTAGTTGAGGCAATGAAACAATATGATTATGACAAATATACAGCCGCAGATGTACGCCGCGCATTGACAAAGGATTCCATAAATCTGGAGGACTTTGGCGCCCTGCTTTCTCCGGCGGCTATGCCTTTTTTGGAGGAGATTGCCCAGAAGGCGAAAAAGGAGACGAGAAAGCATTTTGGCAACTCCGTCATGATGTTTACTCCTTTGTATATTGCTAATTATTGCGAAAATTATTGTATATATTGTGGTTTTAACTGCCATAATAAGATTCGTCGTGCTAAACTGGATATGGAGGGTATTGAACGGGAGATGAAGGCAATCGCTGATACCGGATTGCAGGAAATCCTGATTCTTACCGGAGAAAGTCCGAAAATGTCAAATGTTGAGTATATTGGTGACGCCTGCAAGATTGCCAGAAAATATTTTAAGGTGATTGGTTTGGAGGTATACCCGACAAATTCAGAAAATTATGCTTATTGGCATGAGTGTGGAGCTGACTATATAACTGTTTTTCAGGAGACTTATAATTCGGATAAATACGAGACACTTCACCTTGCCGGACATAAGAGAATTTTCCCATATCGTGTCAATGCACAGGAGCGAGCTCTCAAAGGCGGCATGAGAGGGGTTGGATTTGCTGCTTTGCTGGGACTGGATGATTTTCGTAAAGATGCGTATGCAACTGGGACACATGCTTATTTGCTGCAAAAAAAATATCCGCATGCCGAGATTGCATTTTCCTGTCCTCGACTGAGACCAATTATTAATAATGACCGAATCAATCCGATGGATGTTCATGAGGCACAGTTATTACAGGTAGTGTGTGCGTACCGTCTGTTGCTGCCGTTTGCGTCCATTACCGTTTCTACCCGCGAGTGTAAACGTGTTCGGGATAGTCTGATTCAGATTGCGGCGACAAAGATTTCTGCCGGAGTGGATACCGGAATTGGCGGGCACAGCGGGGAAGACGAAGGCGACGAGCAGTTTGAAATTGATGATACAAGAAATGTGCAGGAGGTATATGACGATATTTTAGCGTTGGGACTCCAGCCGGTTATGAATGACTACATTTATGTATAATTTTTTCAGAGAGTGTTCAGAGAGGTTTCTTATGTATCGAATTGCGGTGACAAACAGACATCTTTGTAGGGGAGATTTTTTGGAACGGATTGAGTGGCTGGCAGAGGGCAGTGAATACGATGCCATTTTGCTCCGGGAAAAAGATTTGACGGAAGATGAATACCGAGTGATGGCAGAAAATGTGTTGGCTGTCTGCCGACGACACGAAAAAAGATGCATTTTGCACAATTTCTGGCAGACTGCCATGGAACTGAATCATCCGCAGATTCATCTTCCTTTGCCTGTACTGGAAGAGCTGCCAGAGAGTGAGAAAAGTTTTTTTACGGAAATCGGTTCTTCGGTTCATTCAATCCGGCAGGCAGAACAAGCAGAGCGTTTTGGCGTTACTTATATGTGTGCGGGCCACATCTTTCAGACGGATTGTAAAAAAGGCCTTGCTCCCCGGGGACTGGAATTTTTGAAAGATATATGTGAAAATGCCCATGTTCCGGTATATGGGATTGGCGGAATTACACAGAGAAACGAAAGATTGGTTTGTGAAAATGGCGCGGCGGGTGTATGTGTTATGTCAGGCTGTATGAGGTGAAAGAAAATGTTTGACGTATAGAAAACGGTACATTATAATGTAGAGATGGAGAAGTTGTATCAGAACAAGGGGGTGTTTTGATGTTAGCAGTTAATTATACAAAACTATGCGATAAAATGAAGTTAGGAGTGGTTGAGCTTGCCGATTAAGATTAAAGATTCTCTTCCGGCGCAAAAAACACTGGAAAGCGAAAATATATTTGTTATGACAGAGTATCGTGCCATGCATCAGGATATTCGTCCTTTGCATGTTCTTGTTTTGAATCTTATGCCTACAAAGATTGAGACGGAGACTCAGATTTTGCGTAAACTGTCAAATACGCCGTTGCAGGTGGAAGTGGAGTTTATGCAGACGGCGAGCTACCAGCCGACACACGTGGAGGCGAATCATCTTGATACCTTCTATACCGTGTTTGATGAAGTAAAGAATCGGAAATTTGACGGCATGATTATAACGGGCGCACCATTGGATTATACAAAATACGAAGAGGTAACTTATTGGAATGAGGTTACAGAAATCATGGATTGGAGTAAAACTCATGTTCACTGTACTCTGTACCTTTGCTGGGCGGCTTTCGCCGGATTGTATCATCATTATGGAATTGAGCGAACGGATTTAGAGGAGAAACTTTCCGGTGTCTATGAACACAAGGTGTTAAAACGGAGTTCACCGCTGTTCCGCGGCTTTGACGATTTATTTTACGCACCCCAGTCGAGGGCAATGACTGTATTTCAGGAGCAGATTACGGCAGTACCGGAGCTGGAGCTTTTGGCAGTGTCGGATATTGCCGGTCCTACAATTATGAAGACGAGTGACAGCCGCCAGTTTTTTATGACTTGTCACCCGGAATATGATGGGGACACGCTGAGCAAGGAATATTTCAGAGATTTAAATAAGGGCATGAATCCTCATGTTCCGGTAAATTATTTTCCGGAGGATAACCCGGAGAAGAAACCAGTGGTGCGGTGGCGTTCCATGGGACAGTTATTTTACAGCAACTGGTTGAATTATTATGTATACCAGAGTACGCCGTATGATGTGGGACGGATAAATGAATAGTAGAAAAAAACAGGAGTCATCGCCGGATGACTCCTCTTTTATAACAAACATTTCTAAAACAAGAATTATTTCTCCAACTCTGCCATTTTCATTGCACGAACCTTTGTGGAAAGACCGAACAAATTGATGAATCCTTCGGCATCGTGGTGGTCATAGAGGTCACCGGTTGTAAAGATTTGCCTGAGCCTGGCCTCAGACTGCGATCCTTCTACCTACAGTCTCTTCCTTAGCTGGGCTGACAGGCATATACCACCACACCCAGCTTTTTTGGAGATACGGGATCTTGCTAACTTTTTACCTGATCTGTCTTTAAACCATGATCCCCCAATCTCTGCCTTTCAAGTAGCTGGAATTACAGCATTATTTTTTATTCTTTAGGTTTTAGCTTTATTTCAAAAGCTTGCTTCCAATTTGTTGTTTTTATGTTTGCTCTTTCTTTT
>CAZFHT010000097.1:0-7529 GCA_964518785.1 uncultured Eubacterium sp. | reverse complement strand
TATAACAGCCCCCTCCTAAGGGGCAGTTGTGGGTTCGATTCCCGCCGGGAGTACTTCATGAAAACACTCAAATATTCATAGTTTTGAACCAGTCTATAATCATTTGCTCAAGAAATCATTGGAAATTCCATAAGAATGTGTTACAATGTAGTTTGTCATATTTTAACATGACACATAATATGATAAAGATGTTGAAATCACTATTTTGACATTGCTATCTCATAAAATTATATCGATAAAACAAGGAGGTTCATTTCATGAAATCAAAAAAATTTGCAGCAAAATATTTCTTAATCCTATGTGCTGTTCTTTTTACTTCCCTTGGCGTAAATCTCACCGTCAAAGCGGCAGAAACCCAGCCAAGTGCCAGCGTGTCCACTGACCGTACCACAGGACAATGCAGCTACTCAGTTCAAGGGTTAAATCTTGAGCAGACAAGCAGTATTACCCTTCAGGTAACCCGCAAGGATAAAACAGTATTACTGACCAAAGACATTCCATTGACAGCAGAAAATTGTACAAACGGTATCTATAATGGTACTTTTTCTCTGTCAGATGTAAAAAATACATACGAAGAACTCACTGTAACGGTTTTGCTTAACAGTAACGGCACTAGTACTTCAATAAATGCAGGGACTTGTGATTTTTCCATTCACACACAGAACATTACCTTTTCCATTACCGGTGACAAAAACTCCAGCAGCCGTTCTCTCACATTAGTTTCCACAGAGCCGGCAAATGGTGTACTTGCTCCGGGCAGTGGCAATCAGGTTTCTGTTGCCGCATGGCCAAAAGGTGCAGACGAGTCTACAGCAAAAGTGATTGGTGCCAAAACAAATGTTGCCGGCACTGGTCTTGTATGGACGGCAGATATCACTCAGGCAGGTATCAATTATGGTACTTGGAATGCTAAACTGATTCTGACAAATACGACCAACACAGCATTGAATGTAACGCTTGCCCAGACAACTTATGAAGTAAATCCGATATTTACTTCCCTGACGACTACTAAGACAAGTGCTTTGGAAAAGAAAAAATCTTTTGGCATTTACTTAAAAGGCTTGAAAAATCCATATAAAGTTTCCAAAGTTAAATTTGACATTTTCAATGAGAAAGGCTCCAAAGTAACTACCGTAACCGGAACGCTGAAAAATTCCACCGGAACACGGTATTATGCAGAAGTTAAACTGAAAAATTTGGATTATTCTCTCCAGAAGTATACAGTAAAAGCAATTATCACCGACGTAAATGGCTCTAATAAAACATTGGATGCCACTGCCACTTGTGACGAGCGTATTCAAAAAGGTACTCTTTCTGTCACAAAGAAAAAGAATGCGACATGCACTTACAAATTGACCAATGCCTATATTCCGGGAAACATAAAAAAAGTAGAATTTGTCATTTACAAGGTAGCGTCAAAAAACAAAAAAATGGGAACTTATAAAACGACTCTTTCCTCCAACAAAAAGAGTTACACTTATTCCATGAAAAATGAACAGACCGGAAATTTCAAAATTAAGGCTTATGGCTACACCAACTGGGGAACGAAAATTCTCCTCAACAGCCAGACCTATAAATTGAAGAAAAAGGACATGGGAAAGAACGGCTGGTATTATGAAAAATACAACGGCAAAAAATATTATTTTTATTATGAAGATAATGAAAAACAAACAGATTTAACAAAAATAATGAATCTGAAAAAAAGCAGCTCCACCCAGACAAATAATTTTTATATTGAGCTGAACCGGGCTGCCTGCGTAGTGACGATTTATATGTACAATGATGAGACGAAAAAATACGATATTCCGATTAAAACTTGTACAGTGTCCGTAGGACGTGATGTTTCTACTGTAGCCGGTACAGGAGGATTGAATTCCAGTTCATCCTACACACCGATAGGTAATTATTCCATTTGTACCAATGGACAATCTGTTAAGTATACGTTGAAAACAATGTACGAACCGGACGGAAGTATCTGCTATGCAAGATGGGCAACACATGTTGTTGGAAATGTTTATTTCCATGCCATCGCCGTAAGTGCTCAGTCCCACTACTCACTGTCTTCATCTACTTATAACCGACTTGGCTCACCGGCATCGGCAGGATGTATTCGTATGACAGTTGCCGACGCCAAATGGATTTACGATTATGCCTCCACCGGTTCTACCGTAAAGATTGTGAAAGGCAGCACATCAAAACCGGGACCTCTCGGCAAAGCTGCCACTATCAAGACCAATGGTGTGAGCTACGACCCTACCGACCCGGCTGTACCTCTTTCCCGCAAGAAAGCAGATTACAAAGCCGGACGTATCAGCGGCTACATGACAGCAAGCGGAAAAAAAGTAGGATACTAAATATTGAATACATAACTTGAAAGGAGTTTACTCATGACAGTATACGACGAATTAGTCGCACGCGGCCTGATTGCTCAGGTCACAGACGAAGAAGAAATAAAGGAATTAATCAACAATGGAAAGGCAACCTTCTACATTGGCTTTGACCCTACCGCTGACAGTCTCCATGTAGGTCACTTCATGGCACTATGTTTAATGAAAAGACTGCAAATGGCTGGAAATAAACCAATCGCTCTGATTGGCGGCGGTACTGCCATGATTGGCGACCCTTCCGGACGCAGCGACATGCGACAGATGATGACGCAGGAAACCATTCAGCACAATTGCGATTGTTTCAAAGAACAAATGAGCCGTTTTATCGATTTTTCCGATGACAAGGCTCTGATGGTTAATAATGCGGAATGGCTGTTGAAGTTAAACTATGTAGAACTTCTTCGTGACGTAGGGGCACATTTCAGCGTAAACCGTATGCTGACTGCAGAATGTTACAAGCAGCGTATGGAAAAAGGACTTAGTTTCCTTGAATTCAACTACATGATAATGCAGAGCTACGACTTTATGGCACTCTTTGAAAAATACGGATGTAACCTTCAGTTCGGCGGAGACGACCAGTGGAGTAACATGCTGGGCGGTACTGAACTGATTCGCCGCAAATTAGGAAAAGACGCTTACGCCATGACAATCAATCTTCTTCTGAATTCAGAAGGTAAAAAAATGGGAAAAACACAAAAAGGTGCTGTATGGCTTGACCCGAACAAAACATCACCATTTGAGTTTTACCAATATTGGAGAAATGTAGACGACGCTGATGTTATTAAATGTTTGAAAATGCTGACATTCCTTCCATTGGAGGAAATCCAACCGATGGAGAGCTGGCAGGGCAGCGAGTTGAATAAAGCAAAAGAAATTCTTGCCTACGAATTAACCAATCTTGTTCATGGTGAAGAAGAGGCGAAAAAGGCACAGGAATCGGCAAAATCCCTTTTCTCCAGCGGAAATGCAGCGAATATGCCTACCGTAGAATTGGAAAATGAAGATTTTGAAGATGGTTCAATCGGAATCTTGAATCTGCTTTCAAAAACCGGACTTGTCCCTTCTAACTCTGAGGCAAGACGTGCCGTACAACAGGGTGGTGTCAGTATTGATGGCGAAAAAGTAACTGATGTTCGTGCCTCTTATTCAAAAGATGTTTTTGAAGGAGAGGGAATCATTCTGAAAAGAGGAAAGAAAAACTTCCGCAAGGTGAAAGCGTAATATCTATTTTTCATATAAAAAGAGAACGTTTCAACGATAAGAGGGTTCACAAATTTTGTGAACCCTCTTACTATTAATTTCGTCTGTGCGGGAGAACTGTCGAGCGACCAGTAAAATGAACAATTAATGATTTAATTCTTTTTCCAGCACTTCCTTATTTTCTCCGATAGTATACACCATCATTTCCCCGACGCTGATTTCTCTTTGATTTTTTATAGCGGTTTCTTCTTTCTCTCTGCTCTCTCTCCGCCCGTATTCTCTGGATAACTATGAACAGCACTACAAGAACAATCAGTATCAAAATGCCGATAAGAATTGCCTTTTTCCACTGAAATGGTTTTTTGTTTGCTTTTTCCACTGCCTCATCAAACCATGTGGACATATCGATACTGTCCTCCAGTGTAGGAAGACTTTGCTTTGTGTAATAAATATTAGAGCCGCCGACCTCTTTATTGTTATAGGTATAAGTGATTTTTCCAATTATCGTTTTACCATCACTTGTTGTCTGTGACTCGGTATAGAACTCCACAGTTTTCTTTGTCTCATCAAGTCCTACATTCTTTGGCAGTATAACATCTGCGTCTTCGTCAATGGTAAGAGAACTTGTACTCTGATTGAAAAACGGACTGAATTTTGTAAACAAATAATTGCTGTTTATCTCATTTGTTGCGTCATCCTGAATACGATAGCGGGTAAAATTCTCAAAACCATAATTCAAAAGTTTTGTAGAATCAGTATACTCATTTTTGCTGTCCCATGGTGAATCTGCTCTCATAACGACAGACACTAAAGTCATGCCGTCCTTCTTAGCAAAAGTTACTAATGTATAACGGCATTTCGAAGTATATCCCGTTTTACCGCCGACACAATAATCATATACATACTGTGAAAACTTTGACGCCACCAGCATTTCATGATGATTTACAAGAGTTCTTTTGTATTTCGTTTTATTTGTACTCGGTAAACTGTATCGTTTCGTTCCGGTGATTTTTGCAAAAGTAGGATTTTTGTAAGCCTCTCTGGCGATTAATGCCATATCATGTGCCGTAGTATAATGATTTTCCAGCCAGAGACCATTCGGATTGGCAAAATGAGTTCCCGTACATCCAAGCTCTTTTGCTCTCTCATTCATCATATTAACAAACTCATCTATACTTCCTGCAACGTGTTCTGCCACACCATTACACGCCTCATTTGCAGATGCCAGCATAACGGCATACAAGCTATTTTCCATGGACATCTTTTCGCCCGGCTTTAAATCAATGTTGGACGCCCCACTCTCCAAATTGGTAACTGCATTTTTCGAATACGTCACCGTCTCAGACATGGAAGAATTTTCAAGAGCAATCAATGTAGTCATAATCTTTGTGATACTGGCAGGATACTCCTTCTTGTCCATATTTTTCTCATATAAAATAGTTCCGGACTGCACATCCATCACAATCGCCGATTCCGCTGACAGACTCAGCTTTTTCGCCTCTGCCTTCGTGGTATTTACGACAAATGACAAACAGAAAACTAAACTCAGATACAGAAAGATACTCGTCTTTTTTTTCATAATGTCCTCCTCATGATATGCTTATCTTAATAACCATGCCTTTCCATAACATGCAAATTTTGGGCCGCAGGCACAAATTTGCGTGTGAAAAATTTATTTTTCACACTATTCTATCATACACGATTTTGACGAATTTTCCAATACACTATTTCTTTTTATTTGCATTTGTGTTAAAGTTACTGTTCAGAGAGTTTCAAAAACAGCAATAATAAAAAGGAGATACCTATGCGTTTAAGAAATATAAAAGGTTCAAAAGAGTTTATCAACAATAGTCCCTTTGTTATCCACAATCCTGAGGATTACAAAGGTCACTGGCACACTCTTTTCCACAACAACAATCCGATACATCTGGAAATCGGTATGGGAAAAGGTCAGTTTATTCATTCCCTTGCGGAACAAAATCAAGACATTAATTATATTGGAATCGAGATGTATTCCAGTGTTCTCTACCGGGCATTAGAGCGACGTGCGGAAACCGATTTGGATAATCTGTATTTTCTCCGCTTTGACGCCAAATATCTCACTGATATTTTCGATTCTGGAGAAATTGACCGGATTTATTTGAATTTTTCGGACCCATGGCCGAAAGACCGTCACGCCAAACGCAGACTGACAAGTCTAAACTTTTTGTCTCTTTATGACATTGTACTGAACCCGAACGGATACATTCAGTTTAAAACGGATAATCGCCCTCTGTTCGATTTTTCCGTAAATTCCGTTAATGAATCTGAAAAATGGCACATAGATGAGATTACCTATGACCTTCACCACAGTGAATATCTGGAGGGAAATATCATGACAGAATACGAAAGCCGTTTTGTAGCAGAGGGAAAACCAATTTGCCGCTTTGTCATTTCACGTTAAACTTTTTCACCAAAAAGAACCCTCTTTCATATGTTAAAGAAAGGGGGTTCATCTTTATGTTTCATTCATTACAAAGAAAACTGTCGCAAATTTTAAACTGCTCCAAATTTTCAAAGCAGATAAATAATATTGCTTTGTCGCTTTACGAAGTTGAAAAGCTGTTAGGCATCCGGTAAATCAAGACCTTTATTTTTGATTTTTTTCTCGATAAATAAATTAATCAGGTACATCAATACGGCGACAGCCGGAACACCAAGGAACATTCCCATGACGCCGAAGTATGCTCCTCCGAATGTTACACCGAAAATTACCCACAATGGCTTTATGCCGGTGAGGTCTCCCAAAATCTTTGGTCCGAGGTACAATCCGTCAAATTGCTGCAAAACTAAAATTAAGATTGCAAATACAAGGGAAAGTTTTGGATTGATAAACAAATAAATCAAAACTCCCGGAATTGCACCGATAAAAGGACCAAAATAAGGAATCATATTTGTTATTCCCACAATCATGCTCAATAAAAGTGCGTACGGCAATCGAAGAATTGACATTGTAATTAAGCATAAAATTCCAATAATCAAGGAATCAATTGCTTTTCCGAATAAAAATCCATTAAAAATATGATTACATTTTAAAATTGTCTTCCATGCATCATTTTCTTTTCCGACAGGTGTTACGGCATATACAATTTTCTTAATTCCTCCTACCAGATGGTCACTGTCCAATATAATGTAAATAGAAATCACAATGCCGATAATGATGTTATAAACTACCGACACGACAGAGGAGGAAAACTCATAAATATATGGAACAATCGTACTACCGTTATTTACAAGATTATCAATAAGATTCGTCTTTATATAGTCCAAGCCATCTCCCAGATTTATAAACGGAATTTTTCGATTCAAATCTTCTTTATTATTTGACAGATAATTATATCCGCTTTGCAGGGATTTCGCCAGTTCCTTTCCGCTTTCCTGAATCTGAGGAGAAATATACAATATAATAATGGTCAGTAATCCTACGACGATTAAATAAGAAATCGTCACCGAAATTCCTTTTTTCACCCGCAGCAGTTTTCCTTCCTCTATCCGGTTCAGTTGTCTGTTAAAAAAACGAACTAATGGATTTATCAGATAAGAAAAGAAAAAACCTATGATAAATGGCATTAACACACCAAATAATTTTTCAAAATATAAAATCGTTCGGTCCCAATGTGCAATCATAAACACAATAAAAGTGCAGATTGCTACAACCGCAATAACATACCAGATGTTTCCCACAATCCCTTTTAATGTTTCACGTACTTTACCTTTCTTTTCCATTTTTGATTTTCCCTCCACTGACATTATGTTACTGTTCACGAAATTTTTTTAAACTTTTTCTTGCATTTTGTCTAGAACTGTTATATAATAATTTTTGTTTGGAAAACGTAAGCGCCATTAGCTCAGTTGGTAGAGCACCTGACTCTTAATCAGGGTGTCTGGGGTTCGAGCCCCCAA
>CAZFHT010000096.1:0-7620 GCA_964518785.1 uncultured Eubacterium sp. | reverse complement strand
CGATTGAGAAAATAAATAATCCCTTTGCCACATTGTCCCAGTTTAATTTGCTGTTATTCTCGTCCTCAAACTGCGGCACTACCTCCGCATGATGGATAATCGGTCCCACAATCAACTGCGGGAAAAAGGTGATGAACAAAAGGTAGTCCAGCACATCATATGTCTTTGTCTCTCCCCGGAAAGAATCTACCAAAAAAGCGATTAACTGGAAAGTAAAGAAGGAAATGCCAATCGGCAGCACAATATGTTTCAAAACGACATCGGCTCCTGTCAGCCGATGATAATTCATCAAAAAGAAATCGGTGTACTTATAGTAGCCAAGCAGTCCACAGTTAGCAAGAATACCCGCCGCAAGGACAAGTCCTCTTTCAATCCGGTGTCTGTCCCCCTGCAATTTACTAAGCGTACTTCCCAGCACATAGTTTCCCACGACACTGCCAAGAAAAAATGGGAAGAAATCCGGGCTGCCCTGTGCATAAAAATAAAAAGATGCCAGTACAAGCCATAATTTTGCACAGGAATGTAATTGAAAATGGTGTAGAAAAAAATAAACGCAAAAAGTTATTGGTAAGAAAACCAATACAAATTGATAAGTTGAAAAAATCATAGTACTTCTTTCAGGTCACGCCTGCCTCCTTGTTTTGTTTTTTATATGAATCACACTAATCTCCGGGGAATTAAAAAAGCGAAATTTGATGTGATGAAGTCCAAGCCCCCGGCTGACAATCATCTTTTTATCCTCTAGATGAAACTCTCCCGCATCGTACTTAGGAAACAATCGTAAGGACGGAGCGATTACGCCGCCCACAAAAGGAAGACGCAGAATACCACCATGTACATGACCACTCAAAGTTAAATCCGCCCCCCATCCGGCATAGGCAGAAAAATACTCCGGATTATGTGCCAAAAGAATACAAAAATCATCCCCTGTCTTGTCTCCTAAATGCTCCTTTATGTCATCACTCGAAACCGCTGTTTTTTTCCAACATTTATGATACCAGTCCAAAGGCATATCCAGTCCGGACACCGTCACTTGATGATTCCATGAAACACTCTGGTCCTCCAGATAATGAATGTTCATCCACTTAACTTTTTCCTTGTAAGTCTGGTAATCCGGCATACGAATTTCATGATTGCCCGGAGCATAAAAAACCTCATACTCCCAAGAAAGTCTCTCAAGAAATGATAACATCCGGTCTGTATGTTTTCCATCTTTAACCGTTAAATCTCCGGCAATACAAATAAAATCCGGCGAACATTCACGAATCTGACGGAGAAGTTTTTCATTATCTCTCCCATGCTCACATTCGTGGAGGTCGGTCAACAGGACAATGGAAAAATCATCCGAAACCTTCTCTGTCACAATCTCATAAACTTCCTTTTTGGGAAAACCGTTCAGCAATGCACCGTAAATCAATAACAGCACGATACCGCCGGCCAACAACCATAATACGACCATCTTATACCTCTTTTTGCACACAATCTCGTTTATTATAATGGATTGTCTGAAAAAAATCAAGAACCAAACATAATCCCTTTTATTTCCTCATATTCATTATTATAGAGAATAATCACAAAGAGGAGCTACTATGAAAAAAATATGCTGCGGGATTTTACTCACCTTTTTATTGGCTGTTTTTCTATTACCAGCCTCTCTCACTGTCCATGCAGAAACAACGTCTGCCGCCTCCGGCAGTGCTGTCAATATTACAGCAAAAGCTGCGGTCCTTATCGAGGGAAACAGCGGGGAAATTCTATACGAAAAAGACAAAGACAAGGAGCTGGTTCCAGCCAGTATCACAAAAATTATGACATTGTCTTTAATTTTTGAGGCAATCGACAGTGGAAAACTGTCTTTGGAGGACACAGTGACCGTAAGTGAATACGCTGCCAGTATGGGCGGCTCGCAGGTTTATTTAGAGCCGCAGGAAACTCAGACGGTAAACACAATGATAAAATGCATCAGTATCGCTAGTGCCAACGATGCCGCTGTCGCAATGGCTGAAAAAATAGCGGGTTCAGAAGAAAACTTTGTAAAAATGATGAATGAGAAGGCAAAGGAGCTGGGCATGAAACACACCCAGTTTAAAAACTGCACCGGACTGGATGATGATATCAATTCCGGACACTATTCTTCTGCCTATGATGTGGCACTTATGTCCAGAGAACTGATTATGAATCACCCACAGATTTCCAACTACTCAACCGTATGGATGGATACCATCACCCACAAGACAAAAAAGGGAGAAAGCGAATTTGGTCTGACAAACACAAACAAACTGGTGCGTTACTACGAGGGAATCACCGGATTGAAAACCGGTTCTACGAGTAAAGCCAAATACTGTCTCAGTGCCACAGCAAGCCGGAATGGTCTGAACCTGATTGCAGTCGTTATGGCTGCCCCGGACCACAAAGTACGATTTACCGAGGCACAGGCTCTCCTTGACTACGGCTTTGCCAACTGTTCCATCTACGAAGACACCTATGAAAATATGAATTTCCAGCAGGTAAACGTCAAAAGAGGAAGCCCCTCTGCCATTCAGGTCTATCCGAAGGAAAAATTTGTACACACCTTCACCAGTGAATACGATGAGGCAGAAATCAAGAAAGAAATTCAGTACAATAACCTGACTGCCCCAATAAAAAAAGGTGACGAAATCGGTTTCATCACCTATTCTTATCAGGGAACCTCCATCGGCTCTGTCCCTCTGCTTTCTCTTGATGACTCTGAGAAAGCCTCTTATACCGACTTGCTGCTCCGTTCCATCGGAAAATTATTCCAAATCGAAACCGCCTAGATTTCTGATACATTGACACTGAATATTATTCACTGTCTAGCGGTAGGTCGGAACATTAAGGGGCATAAAAAAGCGGTCGGCAAACAACGTATCTGCTAATGCTGTGTACTCTGTCTCTGACAGAGTACTTTTCATGGTTTCAAACGTCGTATCTTTACTATACATCTCTGAACTCATAGCGGATGTCACTTTTTTCTTTCCGGCGTTAAATTTCATGACTTTTGCAACTCCCTCTGCACTATTCCATATTGACCAGCTCGGCAACCCGTCACCGTTTGGATTGCCCGATTCCATAAAATTCAAAAGAAAGGCTCTCATTTGCTTTGTAAGTGCCTGCCGCCCCGGTTTATTTTCACTGGAAACAGCATTCGGTGAATACGCTTTCATACGGTGTTTATAGGTGCCCAGAAGGAAGTCTCTTGTCTGTCCATGATAAGAACCGACAAAACTGCTGTAGAACGCATCCCCCACAACACTGGTCTTTGTTCCCCATTCCATCCGAAACGCATAAATCGGTTCATGATTGGAATCTTTGTAAATCGCATTTGCAGTGTCCTCCAAATAAAAACAGGACTGCAACTGACTGCCATAAGTAATTCCTTTTTCAATCAAATCCTGAATATTGAGTGCAGAATTGACCGAGGCTATCCAATTAGCGTCAAAAGAGGTCAGACCACCCTTCCAGCCAAAGGAAGAAAATTCAGTAGCCTCAGTTCCTAAAAGAATCGGAACCCGGTTATAATTCCCACTCACAATCGCTGTCGTCCCATTTTTCGGAAGTACCGTTCCGTCTGTAAATCCTTGCGGAAACTCACTCATCTTCAAGTCAAAGGACTTGTACATGGATGCCACCTCTGCCGTAGTCAATCCTTGAAGTAACTGTTTCATATTTTCTTTTGACAAACTATTGATATACTTTTTCGCACTGGATTTGCTGGAGCACGTACCCCGGTTCACAAGAATCGTTGCCAGTTTACTCTCTACGGACTGTTCCCCCTCCTCCGGTGTGGACAAGGTAAATCCGCCGCTGAGAACAAATGCTTTTTGAAACAAACCGTTCATACCGGGAGAGAGCAGACACATCAAAACATTTCTCGCTCCGCCAGAAAAGCCGGACAAAGTGACATTATAAGGATTGCCGCCAAACACATCAATTTCATTTTGAACCCACGTCAATGCCTGCTTGATATCCAACAGGGCAAAATTTCCGCTATTTTCCTCGGCAGTTCCATCCTGAAGAGCAGAATGACTTAAAAATCCAAAAGCCCCCACACGAAAAGATACCGACACAATGACCACATTCATTGACGCTGCCATACTAGAAAAACTGATATTTGCCGTACCTCCGGTATTGCCGCCGCCATGAAGATACACAAGAACAGGAAGATTTTTATCCATATTATACGGACGATACACATTGACGTAGAGACAATCCTGCGTACCGGCATAACCCTTTGCATTCGTGCTGCTGTAATGAAGGGCTTTTTTCTTTGCCTTCGTGGCATTTCTTACCCCATCCCATGGCGTCACCGGCTGCGGTTCCCGCCAGCGGTTTTCTCCGGCTGTAGTAGCACCATAAGGGATTCCATACCAAATCATCGACTTCCCGGAAGCGGTTTTCTTTCCTTTTACTTTTCCCATCATCGTAGTACGGATTAATTTCGGCTTAGCAGGAGAAGTGACACGAACTTTAATCCGCACCGCTTTATTCCCCTCATCATCATAGCCGATAACTCGTGCCGTTCCTTTGCTGACCGCTTTGATTTTTTTCCCGGTCACCTTGACAACTTTATTATTGGTTGACTCCCAATCCAGCTTCGAGATATTTTTTTCGCTTACAATCTTGCGAATTTTAACCGTCTTGCCCTTTTTTAAGGTATAAGAAGTTTTCAAAACGGCAGCTTTTGCCACACTGCCGGAACTTAGCATAGGAGCACCAGCACAGCTAAAAAGCAGTGCTCCACAACTTAAACACAATACAGCACAGCTTAGACGCAGTGCTGCATATAAAATCAATGCCAATCTGCGTTTTTGATTTTGACGCATAAATTTCCTCGTTTCTTTACATCTGTTCGATGTATTTATCATAACCCAGTTTATCTAATTTTTCTGCTTTTGTAAGTACGCCATCTTTCATTTCTTTCTTATAATCTTTCAGTTTACTCCGAAGTTCTTTGTCGGATACCGCAAGAATCTTTGCAGCCAATATGGCAGCGTTGGCTGCACCGTCGATGGCAACAGTGGCAACCGGAATGCCGGATGGCATTTGAACGATAGAATACAAACTGTCTACTCCGCCAAGACTTTTTGTATGAATCGGTATGCCAATAACCGGAAGGTCAAACAAAGCGGCACACATCCCCGGAAGATGGGCTGCCCCGCCCGCACCGGCAATAATTACTTCGATTCCTCTCTCTTCTGCCTTTGTCGCATATTCCACAAAGGTGTCCGGCATACGATGAGCAGAAATAATCGTCATCTCATATTCAACTCCAAACTTCTCCAACATTTCTGCCGCTTTTTTCATAATTGGAAGGTCCGAATCACTTCCCATTAAAATTCCTACTTTTGCCATAATCATTTCCTCCATTCTCTGCACAACCAAAGGTGCATTTCACTTTTTAACATAATTCTTCCAATACTTCATTCAGGCTCTCTGTACCGGCAAGTACAAAACGTCCCTCCTGTATCAACGGTATCTCTTTTCCATCCTTTGTGTGAACGATAATATCACCCAGCTCATCATAAGGAATGGTAATGTCTGTGTGACAATTAAAATATGCCTTTGCCACATCGGTGTGACGCAGTGCAGAACATTCATTTTCTTTTGCGATAATCTCCTTGCCATCCGGATTGTAAAGCACCACATCCTCACTCATGGAATAACAGGTATCACCCAGAGCAAAATGCGGCCCCGTTTTCTCCGCAATGAGAATCGGCAGTTGTGCCTCAATATCAAATCTGCGTCCCATAACATAGGCGGTAGTATTCGTGCCGATTGCAAACTCTCCCATTGGCAGGGTATCCCGGTTGTGGAGAATATTTTCCTTGATATACTTTCTATTCTCCTCCTCGGATTCATAATTTGCACAACGGTAATCGCTTACCATACCATCCTCAAACTGAATTTCAAGATTTTCATAACGTAACTGGTTTAAGTAAACCTGCGTGACATGAAAGGTTCCATTCGTTCCTTTGAGTAAAGGTGAGGTAAACACTTCACCTACCGGAATGTTCACATCTGCCAGACAGTTTTCAAAATTCGTCTGGGTTGACGGCTTCTCCAGATTATGAAGATTTATCGTGAGATTCGTATGGTTTCTGCCCCGGCCCGTCACATGGACATAATCTCCCTTGTCCAAGGCATCGATAAGTAATTGCTGGATTTTTTTATACTTCTCCATGTCCAGTGTATTTACTTTGACCGTCTCTGAAAAGATTTCCTCAAAATCAGGGCCAATATCCGGCACCGGATAGGCAATAATGGTAAAGCTGTACTGGTCCTGTGGAATGTAACGGTTTTGAATCAGGGCGTAATCCCTCGTATATTCTACGGATAACGTTTCCTGCTCCGGTGAATAAGCGGGACTTTCCTTTTTCGTCTCCGGGGAAAATAATTTTTCGCCAAAAACTTCAATCACCGCCGGCCCGGCATACTCGGACGCCTCTTTTTTGTATTTTTCATAAATCCGTTCTTCCATTTTCAGACGCTCCTGAACAAGAGCTTTATTTAAATACAATGCATCGTCATAGCGGTGGTCATACTGATACTGCTTGTTTGGTGACGTGCTGAAAACACCGAATGCCTTCGTATTTGTGCGACTTGTAAAGACCGGTTTTAAGCCCATCTTTTCAAACTGAAACACAGCTTGTCTCACCATCGGCTCAAATCCGACCTGATAGCGAATCTGTACTGTAGACTTTTTTGACAAGTCAATTCCGGCAGCCTGAAATCCTTTTCGAAACCCTTCCGTATAAGTCTGTGCCATAGCGAACAGTGTCTCCTCCGGCAAAGACGCTAAAAAAGACGCCATCCGAATTTCATTCTCCGTAATGTACTCACCGTAATCATAAAGATACTTTGTGTCAGAAAAATCACTTTCCATAACAATCCGGTGAATCCGGGACTTTTCCTCCGGTATCAGCATTTTACGGATGTTGCTTTCCATCTTCTCCTCGTCATAATCGTGGACGTAATAATACATCGTTTCTTTTAGGAAACGCTCTGCTTCGTTTCCTTCTGCAAGAATTTCCACCTCCTGCAAAAAAAGTTCCATCCGCAGAACAATTTCATACAAATCTTTATCATAGGCAGAAACAATGGCATCCCTGCATTGAGCAAAATACCAGCACAAATACTGTCCCTGCTTTTTTCCAAAATTCTCACACGCAAAAGCGGGATTAGCGAAGGAAGAATTATAATTCTCCTGTGCAATGTCATCATAAAACCGGGAATTCCATAACTCATAAGGCTTTTCAGATTCTGCCCATTCATATACTTCTACGATATTTTTAAACAGACTCACAAGGGACATAACATAGTTTTGATATATGCCAAACTCTTCTTCGGCCAGTTGGAAAATTCTCGTCTTTGCCAGATAATATCTCTCTTCTAAAACATTCATTTTCTTTCCTCATCAAAAAACAATTATTGCTTATTAAGAATATTTAAAATGAGTAGCACGATAAGCCGAGTTCTGTCGTTGGATGAACATCTATCTGGTCCTGCTGTTACCAGCAGGCTCAAGCGACCTACCCGAAAGCACGACGGGCCGCCGTATCGCTCTCTGTTCGGTCTTGCTTCGGATGGGGTTTACATATG
>CAZFHT010000095.1:0-7757 GCA_964518785.1 uncultured Eubacterium sp. | reverse complement strand
TGAAAGGGACTCTCACCACTCCTCAAACAAGTGACTGGAACGATATCGACCCTACTGTCTGGGTAGAAACCGTAGACGGTGTTGAACATCGTTATCTTGCATGGGGAAATGGAAAATACTATGTGTGCGAGTTGAATGACGATATGATTTCCGTTAAAGACCAGAATAACGATGGCCAAATCACCTGCGGAACATCTACAAGTACAGCAGATATCATTGAACAGAGTCCGATTTCAACAAAAGACGGTACTTATACAGAGGCACCTTGGCTGTACCGCAGAAAAGATTCAAACGGCAACCCAACAGGACAATACTACCTCTTTTACGCATTGAACTGGCGTGAGGAAATGGCATACTCAACAACCGATGATTTGTTAAGCGGTGACTGGACCTATGGTGGTCAGTTAATGCCGCCTACTGCTACTTCCAACACAAACCACATGGCAGTATTTGACTTTAAAGGCAAGACCTACTTCATTTACCACAATGGTTCTCTGCCGGGTGGAAGTGGATTCCGCCGTACCGCCTGCATTACCGAACTTGAATTTAATGATGACGGAAGCATTAAACCAATTGCCGAAACAGCCATTGGAATTACAGGTGATACACCGTACACAATCTACTCAGGTTACGGAGACATCATCTCCCATGAGGCATTTACAAACTCCAGTACCGACTCTTCCTATCCATACAAAGATATATCGGTTGGTTCTTATCTTGAATCAGAAACAGAAGATACCGAATGGGCAATTGTTAACGGAAAAGCAGATACCACAAAAGACTCCTATGTGTCAATCCAGTCCGAAAACAAACCGGGCTTATACTTAACAGTCAATGATGATGACACGGTAACACTGGCACAAGACTCCAAATACAGTTCATCCGATGGAAAGATTGTGGCAGACAGTGACACTGCAAAAGCTCAGACATTCCGCACCGTAACAGGATTGAACGGTGATGAGAAGGCAACTTCTTTTGAGAGTGTTTCCAAATCAGGAATGTATTTGACATTATCCGGTGGTTCTTTAGTTCTGACCGACGGTTCCAACAAAACAGCAGCATCTTTTTACCTTAATGAGGCTCCTGATACCAAAACAAAAGAGCCGGGAACCGGTACAGATACAAGTATTAAATCCTTGTCCATCAACGGAACAAACGTTACCACCAGCGATGCCAGTTACAAGGTACAAGTACCATTTGAAACATCAATTGCAAAAATCACATATGAAATGACTGACGAAGATGGTTACGTCGTATACAACGGGAAAAAAGGTGCCAGCAATGACACGATTTTCCTTCCGATTTCATCAAAAACTACAACAGCAACCATCACAGCTTACGCCTCAGATGGAACAACAAAAACAGACTATACAATCTCTGTAGAAAAATCAAATCCAACAAATGCAGAGACAATCTATAACACAGATTTGGTAAAAACATTTACATTTGAAAATACAACAGATGACGCTGTTGCTGTGTTGAAGGGACTTTCACCAGCCGCTGTTTCAAATCCAACCTACTCCTATGTAGATGGTATCAGCGGCAGCAAAGCGATTCAGTTGTCCGGAAGTTATGGATTAAAACTGTGCGATACCACTAACATCGGTTCATCCTATTCCATCTCATTCTGGATGAAACCAGACAGTCTCGGTGGTAACGTAGACCCGGTTTTAGCAGCCGGAACATTCAACCCTCAATATTGGTTCAACGTAACCGCATCTGGCACAGGCATTTGGAGTCGCGGTAGTAACGGATACATTGATAGTGAATCTCCAAGCAGTTACTTTACAAACGGAGAATGGCAGCATGTTGTACTGACCGTAGATGGTACAACATCCGGTACAGCAAGCGATACTTCTTTAGCCAAACTTTATCTCAACGGTGAGTTAGTACAAACTGGTCAGGTAGCTACTGACATCATGGGAAAAGGCGGTGCTCTTTACTTTGGTGTAAATGGATGGGATGCTTATTTCAAAGGTGCTGTGGATGAAATCGCCATCTTTAACAGTGTCCTTACGGATAATCAGATTTTATCGCTGGCTTATGAGCTGACAGATGTAACTGCTATCTCCAATAATGTTGACCCTAACCCAAAAACAGAGTCACCGACTCCGACACAGACACCGACACCGGGAGGCACTGTTTCACCGACTCCGACAAAGGCACCGGAAGGCACTGTTTCACCCGCTCCGACACAGACACCGACACCGGGAGGCACTGTTTCACCGACTCCGACAAAGGCACCGGAAGGCACTGTTTCACCCGCTCCGACACAGACACCGGGAGGTACGGTTTCACCTGCTCCAACACAAACACCGGACACATCTTCCTCTGACACTTCAACTGTCAAGAAGTCTGTCTCAAAGGTTGTAATAACGAAGAAAGGTTCTTCCAAAGCAATCAAAACAGCAACAGTAAAGAAAGGCAAAAAGTTAAAACTGGCAGCAAAAGTTACCGTTAAAGGTGGCGCCTCCAAGAAAGTTACATGGAAGTCCTCCAAAAAGAAAGTTGCTACCGTTTCCTCCAAAGGTGTTGTAACCGGAAAGAAGAAAGGAACAGCAAAGATTACGGCAACTTCCAAAGCAAACAAGAAAAAGAAATGTACAATCAAGGTAAAAGTTAAATAATAAAAAAATATAGTTTATTATTCATATTTTTCACAAGAAAAAAGGAGAGAATTATTATGAAAAAGCAGGATTATTTATCATGGGACCAGTATTTTATGGGCATTGCTGAATTATCCTCTATGCGGAGCAAGGACCCAAACACCAGTGTAGGGGCTTGTATCGTAGGAAATGATAATAAGATTCTCTCAGTTGGTTATAACGGTATGCCCCAAGGATGCTCGGATGACGAGTATCCTTGGGAGCGTGACGGAGAAGATTCTCTCGCTACGAAATATCTCTATGTATGCCACGCTGAATTAAATGCACTTCTGAACTACACTGGTACCAATCTTCAGGGAGCGAGAATTTACACTACTCTCTTCCCTTGTAACGAATGTACCAAAGCACTTATCCAGTCTGGGATAAAGGAAGTCATTTACATGGAGGATAAGTATGCAGATACGCCTTCTGTCATCGCCGCCAAGCGGATGATGAAGTCAGCCGGTATTTCACATCGGAAATACGAAGAACCGACAAGAAACATACAACTTCGTTTATAACAGAAAATCGGGAGGTCGGTAGATAATTATTTTATCTACCGACCTCCCGCACCACAAAAAGAGCTGTTCAAGCGAACATTGTTCACTCGGGCAGCTCTTTTTGTTTCTCTATCATATTCTCAATTTCACTTTTAAAGGACAGCCATTTATCTTCGTGTTTTACAAAATACAAAGGACACAGCTTTCCCGTCCTCGCAGTTCTAATCGTTGTAATGACCTCTGCATGAAAAAATCAAAACCTTGTTTTCTTCCACAGTATAGACAAGCCTATGTTCATCATTAATTCGTCTGCTCCAGAACCCTGCGAGATTTTCTTTCAATGGTTCTGGTTTTCCGATACCATCAAACGGACTACGACTTATTTCCTTCAAAAGTTGATTTATCCTTTTCAGAATCTTCTTGTCCTTTTTCTGCCAATAGAGGTAGTCTTCCCATGCGTCAAAATCCCATTGTATTATTTTTTTCGACATAATCACTCCTCTATCAATTCATGTTCTGCAAATACAAGTTTTCCTTCTTTGTAATCTGCCATTTTCTGTTCAAGGTATCTTATATTACTTTCAGAGTAGAACGGGTCAACAGACACCTCAAATGGTATGCGTTTTTCTCTGCTGACTTTCTTTGCAAAAATTGTAAACGCCGCACTCATGGAAAGTCCTAAATCAGAACAAACCTGCTCCATACCCTTTTTTACATCTTCATCCAAACGAAAATTCACATTTACTGCCTGTGCCATATCCAACACTCCTTTCTATAGTTCTATTATAAAATAGCAAAATGCAGAATGCAAGTATTTTTCGTTACATTTTCAATATTCGAACGAACAATGTTCTTTTGAACATTGTTTGCTCGAACATTGTTTACTCGGACAGCTCTTTTTGTTTCTCTATCATATTCTCAATTTCACTTTTAAAGGACAGCCATTTATCTTCGTGTTTTACAAAATACAAAGGACACAGCTTTCCCGTCACATCATAGTGGCGAATCACATCATCCGCACTCAAATCATACTTGATACAGAGATATAATACCAGCTCTTTTAACGCCTGATAGGTCGCTTTATTAAACTTGCCGGATTTATTCGGGTGGCAGCACTCAATGGAAATGGTGTCGCTGTTCCGGTCATTGGAGGCATACGCAATCTCGTCCAGCGGTACACACTGAATAATCTGCCCCTCCAGTCCGACTATAAAATGGCTGCTGGCGTATGTAGGATTCTTTTTTCCCTTATTGGTATTCGGAAGGTTATTAAAATAGTTGCGGTTGTCAATCGCATCCGTCCCCGGATTTGCTGTGTAATGCACGACAATCCCCTTCACCTTCTTCAATTCAATCTGTGGTCTTGAATATTTATTCGGCTCTAAAAGTTTGCTCTCAATGGTTATCTGCGGAAGAGGCACCTGCTCTGTAACTGTCTCTTTTTTCTCCCAGAAAAATGTAATAAGACAGCAAATAATCAAGATAAAAACCGCTGTGCCACTAATAATGGTGACACAGCGGAGCCACTTCGAAGGTCGGGATGTTTTCGCCCTTCGTCGATTTTTTCTCTTATTCGACACTGTAGTTCGGTGCCTCTTTCGTGATATGAATATCATGAGGATGGCTTTCCTTCAAAGACGCAGCAGAAATCTTCACAAATCTTCCATTCTCCTTCAAATCTTCAATCGTTTTCGTTCCACAGTATCCCATACCGGAACGGATACCACCAATCAACTGGAATACGGTGTCCTCCACAGAACCTTTATAAGCGACACGTCCCTCAACGCCCTCTGGAACCAGTTTCTTAGCACCACTCTGGAAATAACGGTCCTTACTGCCGTTTTCCATCGCTGCAATCGAACCCATGCCTCGGTACACTTTATATTTTCTTCCTTGGAACAATTCAAAACTTCCCGGACTTTCATCACACCCGGCAAAAATACTTCCCATCATACATACATTTGCCCCGGCGGCAATCGCCTTTGTCATATCACCGGAATACTTGATACCGCCATCTGCGATAACCGGAACACCATACGGTTTTGCAGCCTCATAAGCCTGCATAATAGCGGTAACCTGCGGCACACCAATTCCGGCAACAATACGGGTTGTACAAATCGAACCCGGTCCGATACCAACCTTAACAGCGTCCACGCCAGCCTCAATCAGTGCCTTTGTTCCCTCTGCCGTAGCAACATTTCCGGCAATAATAGCCAAATCCGGATAAGAATCCCGCACCATCTTCACAACCTTCAAAACATTTGCTGAATGTCCGTGTGCGGTATCAATAACGATACAGTCAACCTGTGCTTTTACAAGAGCGTCAACACGCTCTAAAATATTGGCAGTCACACCCACTCCGGCACCGCACAGAAGACGTCCCTGCTTGTCCTTAGCTGAATTCGGGTACTTAATCTGTTTTTCAATATCCTTGATGGTAATTAACCCGGTCAGATTTCCATCCTTGTCCACAATAGGAAGTTTTTCTTTGCGAGCCTTGGCAAGAATCTCTTTTGCCTCCTCCAGTGTAATTCCTTCCGGAGCAGTAACAAGACCGTCGCTTGTCATACACTCTTTAATCTTCTTGGTATAATCTGTCTCAAATTTCAAATCACGATTCGTAATGATACCAACCAGTTTCTTACTTCCCACCTCAGTAATCGGCACACCTGAAATACGGAACTTAGCCATCAAATCATCCGCATCCTGCAAAGTATGTTCAGGAGAAAGATAGAACGGGTCAGTAATAACACCATTCTCCGAACGCTTAACCTTGTCCACTTCCTCAGCCTGCTGCTCAATAGACATATTTTTATGAATAATACCAATACCGCCCTGTCTCGCCATGGCAATCGCCATACGGTGCTCTGTAACCGTATCCATACCTGCACTCATCATGGGGATGTTCAGCTCGATATCCTTGGTCAAATGAGTTTTTAAACATACCTCGTTTGGTATAACTTCAGAATAAGAAGGTACCAATAAAACGTCATCAAATGTAATGCCTTCACCAATAATAGTTCCCATCATTCTCTTCCTCTCTTATTTACTGTAATTGATATTTAATCTATTCTATCGAAAATTCAACCGCTTGTCAATCTCTTATGCCCACAGAAAAAAATTTATAATCCAAAATTTTAAACAAATTATAAAAAGAACCTATCGCAAAAAGGTCAAGGTTCTCTTTTTTATCCAATTTAAAAATTTACTGGTTTTTCAACGATGTTCGGGCATTTTGAATACATAGCCTGAATCATTTTCTCATTTGGCTCAAACAGTATCATCACCTTCTCGCCCTGTTCAGACACCTTCGTCACGATTCCGTATAACTCAGCGTCTGTATTCAGAGAAGAATAATTCAAAACCTGTAAATGCCGATATCCGTCTAACCTCGGAGAATCAATCGGAGCAACTGCGTCTGCATTTTCAATTTCAACACGTACTTTGTGTTTTCTTCGCTCACCGCCTTGGATGATATCAAAGTCCAGCTGCCCGTCGCAGAAAATGTACTCCCATTCTTCTTTAAAACGCGGCCAGTACCAAAAAAGCAGCACAGCAGCACCCAGACCAAAGACTAACAGCAGACGATTATAAAGTGTCAGTGAAAAAAGCAGAAGAACCGCTATCACCAGAACGACCTTTAAAATAATCACCTTCGCCGTAGTTTTCTTTTTCACATTTGTCTCTACATACAGTTGTTCCATCAATTTCTCCTATTCTTCTCTTTATTTCGGCTTACATCATTCCGCCCATGCCTGCGCCGCCAGCCGGCATAGCAGGAACATCTTCTTTAATATTAGCAACAACAGACTCGGTTGTCAACAAGGTAGATGCAACACTCGTTGCATTTTGCAGGGCACTTCTTGTAACCTTTGCCGGGTCTAAAATACCGGAATCCACCATGTTCACATATTCTTCTGTCAATGCGTTAAAACCAAAGCCCGGCTCCTCGGAGCGAACCTTATCAATGATTACAGAGCCTTCCAGACCCGCATTTTCTGCGATTCTGCGAAGTGGAGCCTCCAGTGCTTTCAGAATGATATTAGCACCTGTTTTCTCATCTCCCTCAAGGTCTGCTGCCATCTTGGCAACTTCTTTGCTGGCGTGGATATAAGCAGAACCACCACCGGAAATGATACCTTCCTCTACAGCAGCTCTCGTAGCAGCCAGCGCATCCTCCATACGAAGTTTTGCCTCCTGCATTTCTGTCTCGGTTGCCGCACCAACACGTACAACTGCTACACCGCCGGCGAGTTTTGCAAGTCTCTCCTGCAATTTCTCGCGGTCAAAGTCAGATGTTGTCTCCTCAATCTGTGCTTTAATCTGTGAAATACGTGCCTGAATATCTTCTTTATTTCCTTCACCGTCCACGATGATGGTGTTCTCTTTCTGAACTTTAACGGATTTTGCACGTCCAAGCTGATCCATCGTTGTCTCTTTCAAATCAAGACCGAGTTCTTCGGAGATAACCTCGCCGCCAGTCAGGATTGCAATATCTTTCAGCATTTCTTTTCTTCTATCGCCGTAACCCGGAGCTTTTACTGCTACGACATTGAAATAGTTATACGAACTACAGACCCATTTATGTATCAAAATCCTACAAAGGATATAA
>CAZFHT010000094.1:0-7784 GCA_964518785.1 uncultured Eubacterium sp. | reverse complement strand
GAAATCTCTTTAAAGAATGTGGAGTTGTAAAACAGTTGTCAGAGACCGCATCCAATGCGTTGATGTACATCGTTGTTATTCTGCTGGGAACTTCCGTAGGTGCCAAGACGAGTGGTGCCGAGTTCCTTGTGCCGACGACGTTGAAGATTGTTGTTCTTGGTCTTGTTGCCTTTGCTGTCGGTACGGCTATGGGTGTTATATTTGGAAAGATTATGTGCATTGTGACAAAGGGAAAGGTAAATCCTTTGATTGGTTCTGCCGGGGTTTCTGCTGTTCCGATGGCAGCCCGCGTTTCCCAAAAAGTCGGGGCGGAGGCAGATCCTACAAACTTCCTTTTGATGCATGCCATGGGACCAAATGTTGCCGGAGTTATTGGTACAGCAGTAGCGGCTGGTGTGTATATGGCAATCTTTGGAGTATAGTGTGAAAAATAAATTTTTCACACGCAAATTTGTGCCTGTGGCCCAAAGTTTGCAGGCTATTATATTGATATTTAGGAGGATATAGATATGGCAGAACAAGTGAAAAAACCGATTAAGATAACGGAGACCATTCTGCGTGACGCTCACCAGTCGTTGATTGCGACGAGAATGACGACAGAGCAGATGATGCCGATTGTAGATAAGATGGACAAAGTTGGCTATC
This sequence comes from uncultured Eubacterium sp., assembly GCA_964518785.1. GTDB lineage: Bacteria > Bacillota > Clostridia > Lachnospirales > Lachnospiraceae > Eubacterium_F. The sequence continues at coordinate 7,139 of CAZFHT010000094.1, read as the reverse complement.
ATGCGGTAGAGTGCTGGGGCGGCGCTACCTTTGACGCATCCCTGCGTTTTTTGAAGGAGGACCCTTGGAAGAGACTTCGTCTGCTACGTGATGGTTTTAAAAATACAAAGCTGCAAATGTTATTTCGTGGTCAGAATATTCTTGGCTACAATCATTATGCAGATGATGTGGTGGAGTATTTCGTTCAGAAATCTATCGCCAACGGAATTGATATTATCCGTATTTTTGACTGCTTGAACGACCTTCGCAATCTGAAGACGGCAGTGAAGGCGGCAAATAAGGAAAATGGTCATGCCCAGATTGCGCTTTCCTATACGCTGGGTGACGCTTACACGCTGGATTATTGGAAAAACATTGCGAAAGAGATTGAGGATATGGGGGCAAAATCCCTCTGTATTAAAGATATGGCAGGACTGCTGACACCATACCGAGCAACCGAGCTGGTTACGGCACTGAAGGAGTCGGTAGACATTCCGATTGACCTTCACACCCACTATACCTCCGGTGTGGCGTCCATGACATATTTGAAAGCCGTTGAGGCGGGCTGTGACATTATTGATACAGCGATGAGTCCGTTTGCTCTTGGAACGAGTCAGCCGGCAACAGAGGTTATGGTAGAGACGTTCCGAGGTACGCCATACGACACCGGACTGGATCAGAATCTTCTGGCAGAAATCAGTGACTATTTCCGTCCAATGAGGGAGGAGGCACTGGCAAGCGGTCTGATGAATACGAAAGTGCTTGGTGTAAATATTAACACCCTCCGCTATCAGGTTCCGGGCGGTATGCTCTCTAATCTGGTGTCCCAGTTAAAGGAAATGGGACAGGAGGATAAATACGAGCAGGTGCTTGAGGAAGTGCCTCGTGTGAGAAAGGACTTTGGTGAGCCGCCACTGGTTACACCGTCCTCACAGATAGTCGGTACTCAGGCAGTTCTGAATGTAGTTGCCGGAGAACGCTACAAGATGGTGACGAAAGAATCCAAAAAACTTCTTTCCGGTGAATTTGGCAAAACTGTCAAACCATTTAACCCGGAGGTACAGAAAAAATGTATCGGAGATGTTAAGCCGATTACCTGTCGTCCGGCCGATTTGATTGAACCGCAGTTGGAGAAATTGGAGGCAGAGATGTCCCAGTGGAAGGAGCAGGACGAGGATGTGCTTTCTTACGCACTGTTCCCACAGGTTGCGGTTGACTTCTTTAAATACCGGGAGGCACAGAGAACAAAGGTAGATTCCACATTGGCGGATAAAGAAAATCAGGTATATCCGGTATAAGAGAATAGTGTGAAAAATAAATTTTTCACACGAAACTTTGTTCCTACGGCACAAAGTTTGCATACTTTGGTGAGTTAAGTCTTTGTCATTTTTATCCGATAAATTAAATAAGGCGGAACACAAGGATGGGTTCCTGGCAACTGCGAAATGAGCTCAAGGAGGGGATCAAAGCAAATGCAATATTTCGGATCTATGAAAACAAGACGGTTCATCCCGTCGGCGGTGTGATTAAAACCAATCAATACCGTGAACAGGAGAAAGAGAGCAGAGGCGAAGAAACAAGTTTCTCTCAGATTCTGGAAAAAGAGCGAGAAAAGAAAGTGAACGTAAAATCCGGGAGCGAAAATGAGAGACTCCGTTATATGGAAGGAATGAATCAGTATGACCGGCATGCCATGGAAGTTTTCTTTGTTTTGTCAAGCAAAGCAGATTATCGGGCATAGGCGACTGATTTCATACCTGTAAAATTTTTCTCTTGACAAAGGCGCTATACTACGCTATACTACCACCTGTAAAGAAAAAGACTTTACAGGTGGTGTTTTGTTATGGAAAAAGCACAAATTTCTTCGACGCAGCATTCCAAGGAGTTGGACGAGATTGTAGAATACTCCTATCTCTATGATTTCTATGGTGCGCTGTTAAAAGAAAATTATCGCATGATTTTTGAAGACTATGTGTTGAATAATTTGTCCCTTGGAGAGATTGCCAAGGAACGCCGTATTACAAGGCAGGGTGTGTATGATGTTGTGAGACGCTGCCGGATTCGGTTGAAGGAATATGAAGAAAAGCTGCATCTGGTGTATAAATTTCAGCAGACGAAAGAAAAACTTCGTAAGATTGAGGAAATTGCGAAGGGTGGTAAGGATGAAACCGTTGCCCGGAGCATTACGGAGCTGGCGGAAGAGATTTATGATATGATGTAAGGAAGAAAGGTGGTTGAACCATGGCGTTTGATAGTTTGACATCAAAACTACAGAATGTTTTTAAGGGTTTGAAAAGCAAGGGACGACTGACCGAGGCCGATGTGAAAGCAGCACTGCGGGAAGTGAAGATGGCTCTCTTAGAGGCGGATGTTAACTTCCGGGTTGTAAAAGATTTTATCAAAGCAGTGCAGGAAAAAGCGACCGGAGAAGATGTGTTAAACAGTTTGACACCGGGACAGACTGTGATAAAGTACGTAAATGAAGAACTGGTAAAAATGATGGGCGAGACTACCACAGAGCTTTCATTACTTCCCGGTAATGAAATTACGATTATTATGATGTGTGGTCTTCAAGGTGCCGGTAAAACTACCACCACTGCTAAGATTGCCGGAAAGCTGAAGCAGAAGGGCAGACGTCCGCTGCTGGTTGCCTGTGACGTGTACCGTCCGGCGGCGATTGAACAGCTTCAGATTAATGGTGATAAGCAGGAGGTTCCCGTTTTCTCCATGGGAACCGGACACAATCCGGTGGATATTGCGAAAGCCGGAGTGGAACACGCCAAAGCCAACGGAAATAACGTTGTGATTCTGGATACGGCAGGTCGCCTTCATGTCGACGAAGACATGATGGAGGAGCTGGCGAATATAAAGAGAGAGGTCGATGTACACCAGACCGTACTGGTTGTGGATTCCATGACCGGGCAGGACGCCGTTAATGTAGCGTCGACATTCCACGAAAAATTAAACGTGGATGGTGTGGTACTGACCAAGTTGGACGGTGATACCCGAGGCGGTGCGGCTCTGTCGATTCGTGCAGTTACCGGATGCCCGATTTATTATGTGGGCATGGGAGAGAAATTATCCGATTTGGAACAGTTTTATCCTGACCGCATGGCGTCCCGTATTCTGGGAATGGGGGATGTGCTGACGCTGATAGAAAAGGCGGAGCAGGAAATGGACGAAGAGAAAGCCGCTAAGCTGGCAAAAAAAATCAAGAAAGCAGAATTTGATTTCAATGACTTCCTTGACCAAATGCAGCAGATGAAGAAAATGGGCGGTTTGTCCAGTATTCTCAGCATGATGCCGGGAATGGGACTTCCGGCAGATTTGGAGATTGATGATGACGCACTGAAAGGAACAGAGGCGATTATTTATTCCATGACCATTGAGGAGAGAACGAATCCAAACATTATCAATCCGTCAAGAAAACGCCGCATTGCTAAAGGGGCAGGCGTTGACATCAGTGAGGTAAACCGGCTGATTAAACAATTTGAACAGAGCCGGAAAATGATGAAACAGATGTCAGGAATGATGTCTGGTAAAGGTCGCAGAAAAGGTGGTTTTAAATTCCCGTTTGGAGGAATGGGAATGTAATCCCCTTTTGAATATATTGAAAAATTAGAAGGAGGTGAAACACACATGGCAGTAAAAATCAGATTGAAAAGATTAGGTCAGAAAAAGTCACCATTTTATAGAATTGTCGTAGCTGATGAAAGAGCTCCTAGAGATGGTAAAAATATCGAGGAAATCGGTACTTATGATCCGAATCAGGAACCAAGCGTCGTTAAAATTGACGAAGAGGCAGCTAAGAAATGGTTGTCCAACGGTGCTCAGCCAACTGATGTTGTTGCTCGTTTGTTCAAGCAGGCAGGTATTGAGAAGTAAGAGATTGGAGGCTGGGTTATGAAAGAGTTAGTCGAAGTGATTGCTAGTTCACTGGTGGACAATCCAAGTCAGGTGGTTGTCACAGAAACCGAAGACGAGAATCAAATTGTTTTGAATTTAACCGTTGCTCCGGAGGATATGGGTAAAGTAATCGGTAAACAGGGGCGTATTGCCAAGGCGATTCGTACTGTTGTCCGTGCTGCCGGCTCCAAAGGAAACAAAAAGATTATGGTTGATATTCAGTGATAAGAAAAAACTCATGTGCCAGTTTGACTGCTTTGCTCATGAGTTTTTTTATTGACAAAAATATTTTATTGGCAAAAAAATAAGAAAGGCGACACGAGAATGGAGGATTTATTGAGAATCGGAGTTGTAACAACAACTCATGGTATCCGGGGAGAGGTAAAAGTTTTTCCCACAACAGATGATGTGACTCGTTTTAAAAAATGCGACGAAGTGATTCTTGTTACGAAAAAAGGAAATCTCACTTTACACGTTCAGAATGTAAAGTTTTTTAAGAATATAGTAATTTTGAAATTTAAGGAATTTAATGATATCAATGAGGTGGAGGGCTTTCGCAAGTGTGATTTGATGGTGACGAGGGAAAATGCCCTGCCTTTAGAGGATGGCAGCTATTATCTGTGTGACGTAATCGGAGCAAGCGTTCAAAAGGAGGATGGCAGCCTGATTGGAGAGGTTACGGACGTGCTGGAAACCGGTGCGAACAATGTTTTTGTCATACAGACAACTGAAGGAAAAGAAGTCCTTTTCCCGGTTATTCCCCAGTGTATCAAAAAAGTAGATACCGAGGCGGGTGTTGTGACTGCTCACGTGATGGCAGGTCTCATGGACTGAAAGGAATCGAGAAAATGAAATATTATGTTATGACATTGTTTCCCGAAATGATTCAGCAGGGAATGAACACAAGTATTCTCGGACGTGCCATGGAGGCGGGACTTATCCAACTGGAGACGAGAAATATCCGGGATTATACACTGGATAAACACCGGAAGGTGGATGATTACCCCTATGGCGGCGGCGCCGGACTGGTGATGGAAGCAGAGCCGGTTTATCGTTGCTACGAGGCAATCTGCAGCGAGACAGGCTTTCGTCCGAGGGTGATTTATCTCACCCCGCAGGGGGATGTTTTTCGGCAGCAAATGGTTCAGGAGCTGGCAGTGGAGGAAACCCTTGTTTTCCTCTGCGGGCATTATGAAGGAATTGACGAGAGGGTTTTGGAGGAAATTGTCACTGATTATGTGTCCATCGGCGATTATGTGCTGACGGGCGGAGAACTGCCCGCCATGGTTATGATGGATGCTATCGCCAGACTTGTTCCCGGTGTCTTGAACAATCAGGATTCCGCAGAGACGGAGAGTTTTTCCGACGGTTTGTTGGAATATCCACAGTACACCCGCCCGGTGGAGGTTCTTGGGCGGAAAGTTCCGGAGGTGCTGCTCAGCGGACATCATGAAAAAATCGGGAACTGGAGGCAGGAGCAGTCTGTAAAACGAACAATGGAGAGAAGACCGGATTTATATGAGCAATGGAAAAAAGAAAACTTATAGCCTTGCCTTGCTTTTACTTGCTTTTTCGCTCAGAAAAGACTATAATAGTAGGTAATAAGTAATAAGGCAGAATACAGATTTGATGACGCAGGAGGATATGCTATGAGGCGGTATGCCAGAGTTCAGCGTGATACAAGAGAAACCCGGATTGTAGTGGAATTGGATTTGGATGGAACGGGAGAGTACAAGATTGATACCGGCATTGGTTTTTTTGACCATATGCTGGAGGGATTTGCCAGACATGGACTGTTTAATCTGACGGTGACCGTTCAGGGAGATACTCAGGTGGACGCCCATCATACCGTAGAGGACACCGGTATTGTGCTCGGTCAGGCGTTTTTGAAGGCACTGGGAGACAAAAAGGGGATTTCTCGTTTTGGATATTTTATTTTGCCGATGGATGATGCTCTTGTTATGGCGTCTCTTGATTTTTCCGGCAGAATGTACTTTGCATTTGAGGCAAAGCTGCAGGCAGAACGCTTAGGAACGATGGAGACCGAAGTGGTTCGGGAATTTTTCATGGGACTGGCAAGCGGTGCCCAGATGAATCTGCATATCCGTCAGATGGCAGGAGAGAATACACATCATACCGTAGAGGCGATGTTCAAGGCTGTGGCGAAAGCCATGGATATGGCATCCACGTTGGACGAGCGTATTGACGGCGTATTGTCCACAAAAGGCGTTTTATAAAATACGAGGAGAAAGATTATGGCATACAAAAAGATTATACCATTCATCAATGGCGAAAATGAAATCGCATCAAATATCATCAAGCTGGCAGAGGAATACTGCTTTGCCGGAGCAGATGAATTGTTTTTATATAATTATTCGAAAATTGAAAAAGAGAGAGAAGAATTTCTCGCCACTTTGAAAAAGGTGGGAAAAGTGATTGATATTCCTTTCTTTGTCGGAATGTATGCAGGCCGTTTTGAGGATGTGAAAAAAGCGTTTTATACCGGAGCAGACAAAGTCGTGATTAAGCACGAAATCTGTTCGGATGAAAATGTGATAAAAGAATCAGTGGGGCGTTTTGGAAAGGATAAAATTCTCATTGAGGTGGATGAGGAAACGCCGTATGAGAGAATCTCATTCCCGGTTGACACATTGCTTTTGAAACACGTAGACGCCGGAGAGTTACTCCAAAAGAAAATACTTGCAAGCGGCAAGAAAATTATCATCCGGGACAGCCTTCTTCGAAATGATTTAGAAGACCTTCTGAAACTGGAAGGGGTAGAGGGTGTTTCTACAAATTATTATGAGAATAAAGATTTATTTAAAGTAAAAAATAGTATGAGAGATGCCGGTATCGAGATGAATACCTTTGAATCCAAAATTGATTTTTCAGAGTTCAAGCTGGACGAGAAGGGATTGATTCCTTGTATTGTGCAGGACTACCGAACCAATGAGGTCTTGATGATGGCATATATGAATGAGGAATCCTATGACATGACCTGTCGTACCGGAAAGATGACATACTTTAGCCGCAGCCGTCAGGAGCTTTGGTGCAAAGGAGATACCTCCGGACATTATCAGTATGTGAAAGAGCTTTCTTTAGATTGTGATAATGACACCATTCTTGCTAAAGTACATCAGGTAGGAGCTGCCTGCCATACCGGAGCATACAGCTGTTTCTTTAAGGAACTGGCAAAAAGAGATTATAATAACACCAATCCTTCCAGTTGTCAATAGGAAAATGAAAAAAATTAG
>CAZFHT010000093.1:0-7790 GCA_964518785.1 uncultured Eubacterium sp. | reverse complement strand
TGATTATCGCAGATTTGTTTTTTGCAGCATATGTTGTCAGCGTTTCTTTTTTGGGAGAGAACGAAGAACCGATACAGCTCACGATTTCTCAAATGATATTTGCTACCCTGTTCTCATTGGTTGGATGGGGCATTGAAAGTGGAGTTGGTACCGGGAGCTTTTCACTGCCTGCTGATTTTCACTTTTGGGTAAGTGCAATTTTTATCGGGGTGTTTATCCGAGTGGTTTACGGTGTGCTTCAGATTGCCTGCCAGAAGCATGTTCCGGCAATTAATGCATCCCTCATTTTCTCATCTGAAATTATTATTACGCTTGTTCTCAATCCTATTTTATGCACGTTATTTGGAACAGAGTATACGTCGGCGACCGGCTATCAGGTGATTGGGTGTGTTTTATTTATCGTGGCGACATTGATGGTAGATGATACTGTTATGAGTAAATTTGGCTACGGTGATTTGGAGGGAACGGTATACGTTAACGAGAATGGTGAGGAAGTACGGCGTTCTTCGGTATCGAGGAAACTGATATTTACAACGATGATGTTTACGATGGTGACATTGATATTGTCCACGGTTATCTGTCTTTTTGCGATTCATTTTATCCGAAAATCGGTCGTGACAAATTCTACCGCATTGGGAGAAGAGGCATCGAGTACAAGTGCCAATTCTCTGACTGCGGAACTGGAAACGGAAATGAGTCAGATGGCAGAGGATAAGGCAAAACTCGCCGAGGAAAAACTGTCGGCATATTCGCAGGCTGCCATGTATGCGGCTTCTTACGCAGAATCTCTGTACGCGGGAGGAAATTCGTATCCGTCGAAAGAAGTTGCCCGTGCTCACAAAAAAAATAAAGGCAAATGGGTAATGCAAAGGTGTCTTGCCAATAAGAAAATATCTTATGATTCCCTGCGGTCAGAGAGTCAATGTCTGGGGAATATGATTGATGTTTTTCAACCGATTGTGCAAAATAATGAAAACGTAGCAACCATTTACATAGGCACGGAGAACGGTCTTTTAGTCAGTTATGATCCAAATTCGGACAGCGGAGATGAAAATGGGGAAGACTATTATGAATACCGTGACGCAGAATGGTATCAGCTTGGAAAAAAAGCAGAGGGATATGCGTTTACGGATACGTATCAGGACAGTTACGGAAGAGGGCTTACCATTACCTGTGTTTCTCCTTTTTATGATGAGGACGGAAAGTTTGCCGGATGTGTTGCCATGGATGTGCTGATGGATGACCTGAATCAGAATATGGTCAGTGACGGTGTAATTGATCCGAGTGTTGCCACCCTTATAGATTCCGAGGGAAACATTATCGCAAGCAGGGATATGGAGAATGACTCGGACCGGCAGTACAATATTATGGATGAAGATACGAGCAGTGCCCTGCGGGAGAGAGGGCAGGAAATTCTTGAGAAAAAAGACGGAATTACGAGTACGGGCGACGGAGACGATTCCGTTTACATTGCCTATGCAACGATTGATTCAACCGGGTGGATTTTGTGTATTGACAGTCCGGTGTCATCGGTAATACAGCCGTCTTATGATATTCAGGAACAGATTATTGGAAATACACAGGATATGATTGCATCCGTCGTACAGGGAGTGCTCTCTGTCGTGCAGAACTGTTTGATTTTGTCTGCGGCTATTCTGCTTGCGGTCACGTTCTTTGTCGGTAAATTTTCGAGAAAAATTTCAAGTCCGCTGAAGCAGTTGGAAATGGATGTGCAGGAAATCAGTCAGGGAAATTTGGAACTGCGTACGCAGGTGGATACCGATGATGAAATCGGAAATCTGGCACGTTCCTTTAACTCGATGACGGCATCTCTGCAGAAGTATATTGTCGAATTAAAAGATATTACGGCGAAAGAAGAGCGGATTGCGATGGAACTGTCTGTGGCGACAAAAATTCAGGCAGATATGCTTCCGCGGGAGTTTCCGCCGTTCCCGGACAGGGATGAGTTTGATATTTATGCCAGCATGAATCCTGCCAAAGAGGTTGGAGGAGACTTTTACGATTTCTTTTTGATTGATGAGGATCACCTCGGACTTGTAATGGCAGATGTGTCAGGAAAAGGTGTTCCGGCAGCATTGTTTATGGTAATATCAAAAACTCTGTTAAAAAACCGTGCCATGCTTGGCGTGTCGCCGAAGGATGTACTTGAGAATGTCAATAACCAGCTCTGCGAGAACAATGAGCAGGAAATGTTTGTCACGGTATGGTTGGGAATATACGAGATATCTACAGGAAAGCTGGTGGCGGCAAATGCCGGTCATGAATATCCGGCAATCTGCCGGGCGGGTGGAGAGTTTGAACTGTACAAAGACAGGCATGGCTTTGTACTTGCCGGCATGGAAAATGTGAAGTACCAGGAATACGAATTGGAACTTCATGCCGGGGATACTCTGTTTGTCTATACGGACGGTGTGCCGGAAGCGACAAATGCGAAAGAAGAATTGTATGGTACAGACCGGATGCTGGAGGCATTGAACCAAAATCCGGCAAGACAGCCGACAGAATTGCTGCCGGAAATCAAAGCGGATATCGATTCTTTTGTCGGTGATGCACCGCAGTTCGATGATATTACAATGCTGGCATTAAAAATCAAGGGAAGAGAATAGCCAACTATAAATGTGACGAAAAATGTACAAAATAGCAATAAATGCAAATGATATTTGACAAAATGTAAATAAATTGTTAAAATTGACTAAAAAGACTAAAAAAAGACTAAAAAATACTAAAAATGACATGAGATGGAGGTCGACGGATGAGAAAAAAGGGATACCGATGGATAGCAGCTTTAGTTTCATGCAGTTTGGCAGTTAGCGGACTGTTTTTGCCGACAACGAGTGTGAAGGCAGCAGAGAAGACGGAAACAAAAGTAGAAAGTTCTGTATCGAAGGATACCGAATCGGATACTTTAGAGGAGTTGGAAGACGATGAAAATTTAGTCCAGACTCAGACAGCTGAGGGAGACAACGAAGTAAAGACAAAAGTCGTAGTACAGACGGATAAACTCAAAAAAGGAGATAAAGCAAACGAGATTTATCAACTGGATGATTATCACGTTCTGGAATTTGCAACTGAAAAGGAAGCAAAGAAAGCGATAAAAAAATATGAGAAGGCAGATGCGGCATATGTAGATTATGCAAAAAAGTCCTATGCATTTGATACGGGTGCGGAAGATTATGAGCATTTGTCATGGGGAGCGGAGTCCATTCAGTCAAATGAACTGGTTCAGGAGTTATTGAAAAAGTATGGCTCTGTTGAGAAGATGCCGGAGGTGACGGTAGGAGTTGTCGATTCCGGTGTGGATTACAATCATAAATATTTAAAGGATCGGATGGGAAAGTGCGAGTTTGATGCCATAGACGAGGACGATGACCCGCTGGACGAGAATAAGCATGGCACCCATGTGGCAGGAATTATTGCAGATACGACATTGGAAAATGTCAAAATCAATGCCTATCGCTGCTTGGATGCAAATGGGGAAGGCTCTGAGGAACAGATTGCTGCGGCCATCGAGCAGGCGGTAGAGGATAATGTCGATGTCATTAACGTGAGTTTGGGCTGCAGGGGATACTCTCCGGTGGAAAAGGCAGCACTGGATAAGGCCATTGCGAAGGATATTGTCATAGTTGCGGCTGCCGGAAATGATAATGTGGATGCCAATATGGTATGGCCGGCAAGTTATCAGAATGCCATCACGGTAGCAGCTTTGACGCAGGGAGACAGTGAGGAAGATTCTCCCTACAGAGCAAATTATTCCAATTATGGTTCGGTAATCGATGTGTCAGCACCGGGAACCGGTGTTTACAGTACGGTGCCAAAAAACAAATATGAAACGTTGTCAGGAACATCCATGGCGGCACCGTATGTGGCGGCAGCAGTTGCACTTCTGCGCACATATTATCCGGATGCGGATTATCAGCAGATTAGTGACACATTGGAGCATTATGCACTGGATTTAGGGGATGAGGGATATGATGAATATTATGGCTATGGAGAAGTACAGCTTGGCAAAGTGGCGGAAGGACTTTGCAATGAGAAGACACGGACGCCGATGCTGAGTGAGCAGGGGGATTGTTATGAGGGCTCCGTCAAGGTTTCCATCACGTGTGATACTGAAGAAGCAGAGATTTATTATACGACCGACGGAAGTGTTCCTGTCGGAAAGGAATCTGCGACCGAGAAACGTTATACGGGAGCACTTACCATAGATAAAAGTATGCAGCTTCAGGCGATAGCGGTGGCATCCGGCTTGGAAAACAGTTGTGTTGCGTCGGCAAAGTACTACATAGACGATGCAGAGATTGAAAGTGATTTTACGGTCACGGAAGATGGAACGCTTGAAAATTATTGTGGAATCTGGTCAGAGCTGTCCATACCGGAAAGTATAGGCGGCGTTACGATTACGGCACTTGCCGATGAACTGTTTATTGAAAATTGGATTTTGGAACAGCTGGAGGTTCCGGATACGGTGGAGAGGATAGGTTCGTACGCATTGTCCTCGGCTAATCTGACAAAATTATATCTTGGAAAAAATGTGTCAGACATATCGGCACGGGCATTTTTCATGGGGGGAAGCGGCTCTCTGAATGAGATTGTTGTGAGTGCGGAAAATGAAAATTTTGTGGTGGAGGATGATGTCTTATATACCAAAGATAAGACAGAGTTGGTTTACGCTCTTCCCGGTACGCTGGGAACATCTTTCCGCATACCGGACACGGTAAAGACGGTACAACAGGCTGCTTTTGCGGAAAATACGCAATTAAAGAGATTGTATGTGCCGGCGGGTGTGGAAAATCTCTGTGCGGCAGAAATGACCTCAGCATACTTTGGAATCTTTGATATGAATATGACGGCGAAAGTGATTGTGGATGATGCGAATCCGTATTATTCGTCCGATGAAAATGGGGTTCTTTACAACAAGGATAAGACGGTTTTGTACCAGTATTCTTCCCAACTCGACGACGAGAAGTTTGTAGTGCCTGATACCGTGAAGGAAATTGCGGCGTATGCATTTTATAAATCGCAGGTAAAGGACGTAGTTTTGCCGTCAGGGTTAGAATATATCGGCGATAATGCCTTTGCAATTTCGACACTCAAATCACTGACATTACCGGACTCTATTTCTTATCTGGGATATACAGTGTTTGGCGGTTGTGAGAGTTTGACATCCATTTCCTTTGATGGGGACTGTCTGCCTGTTTTTGTGATGAGATTGTTCTACGATTGTTTCGGTGAGGACAAATTGACCATATATCGTTATAAAGATGCCAAAGGATTTGATGCGTTAAATACGGATTATTATGACATAGAGGACAGAACGGATGGCACGTATAGTAAAGATGTCGTTGAGTATAACGTGAAAGCAGGCGGCACACTTTATCTGAATCAGAGAGAAAAGACCTTACTGTCTTACGATGGTGAGATAGGTGATTTGGATTTGTCCGCCGACATGGGAGGTGTGACCGTAGAGCGAGTTGCGGCGGGAGCATTTAAAGGCTGCGATACGTTGACGAGCCTTGTGATTCCGGAAAACGTCACTTCCATGGGAGAATATGCATTTACGGGCTGCACGACACTTGCGTCTGCAGATATTTCGGGAAGTGTAGAGAAGATTCCGTATCAGGCTTTTGTCGGAAATTCGCTTCTGGCTCAAATCAACATCGCAAAAGGTGTGAAAATCATTGCGGACGGAGCATTTTACAAGGCAGAATCGGAAGAGCCGACTGCGTTGAAGTTGGAATTGCCGGAGACGGTGACATCGGTAGGAAGATATGCTTTTTATCAGAAGGATGCACCGCAGACGATAACATTGAAAAGTAAAGCGACACTTGGAACTTACGCATTTTCGGAAAAGGCAGAAATCACATATGATGTGAAAGAGGCGGTTCCTACTCCGACGCCAACTGCAGCGACAGAGACACCTACACCGACAGAGACACCGGTACAGACAGAAACACCGGCACAGACAAACGAAACGGCGAGCAAAACTACTGTGAAAAAGGGTACAAAAATCAAAAAGAAAAATGGAGTATATAAGGTGCTTACAGTTGGCAAAACACGGACTGTTGAGTTCCAAAAGCCTGCAAACAAGAAAGTAAAGACACAGGTAATACCTGCTGCGATTACTTATCAGGGAAAGACATATAAGGTGGTTTCCATTGGCAGCAAGGCGTTTTGTAACAGTAAAAAGCTCAAAAAACTTACCATTGGAAAGAATGTCAAGAAAATTGGCAGCAAGGCATTTTATGGTTGTAAAAAACTGTCGTCTATTCAGGTAAAGACGAAACTATTGAAGAAAACAAAAGTAGCTGGAAATGCATTTAAAAAACTTCTTTCCAACGTGAAAGTAAAAGTAGTAAAAGGCGGATGGTTTCCGTTACAATAAAAAATATACACAGAAATAAGTATGTGGGAAAGTGAGGAAAAAAATATGCAGTATCAGGTTATAGGAAATACTATGCCTGCAGTAGAGGTAAAGTTTGACCGACCGGGAGAGTCTATGTACACTCAGTCAGGCGGCATGGCGTGGATGTCGGACGGAGTGAAGATGGATACAAACACACACGGGGGACTTTTGAAGGGTGTAGGTCGTATGTTTGCAGGAGAGTCTGTATTTATGGCAAGCTACACTGCACAACAGGCTGGAAGTGTTGTTGCTTTTGCATCCACAGTGGCAGGTGAGATAATGCCATTGAATGTAGGTGCCGACGGAGGAATGATTTGTCAAAAAGGAGCATTTCTTTGTGCAGAGCCTACGGTAGAGTTAAGTGTTACATTTACCAAAAAACTTTCGTCCGGATTTTTTGGCGGTGAGGGATTTATTCTTGAAGAAATCACCGGAACCGGCATGGCTTTCTTGGAAATCGACGGGGACAAGATAGAGAAAGAGCTGGCTTCCGGAGAAGTACTGAAAGTAGATACCGGTAATGTGGTGGCATTTCAAAAAGGGATGAATTACGAGGTAGAGATGGTCAAAGGAATAAAAAATATTTTCTTAGGAGGAGAGGGCTTATTTCTCACCAAACTTATAGGTCCCGGTAAGGTTATTCTGCAAACACAGAATTTTGCTGAGTTTGCAGGCAGGATAACCAAGTACATACCCAGCAAGGGATGATGCAGTAAAGAAAGTAGTAGATTTAAATTAAGGCTTATCATTTAAAAAGGAGAGAGAAAATTATGAGTGAAAATCAATATGGTACTTCAAACAGTCAGTTTGGAAGTGGAGAAATGCAGCAAAGTTATGATGATGTTCAGAATACGCTGCCAGAAGAATACAAGCCGATTGGTATGTGGGCTTATTTTGGCTATGAGATTTTGTTCAGTATACCGATTATTGGTTGGATTTTTTTGTTGGTATTTTCCTTTGGAGCAACAAAAAATGTCAATCTTCGCAATTTTGCACGTTCCTATTTTTGTTTAGTGATTGTTGCTATTGTTTTGATTCTTATTGTAGTAGGCATTCTTGTAGCGGCAGGATTGTTTGGCACTGGTACTACTACATATTATGTTAATTATTAGACCAGTGTAGGAATAGTTTATAAAAGAAGGTACAGTTTCATTCATTCTGATGTATTATCCATTAGATTGTCTTGTGCTGTACCTTCTTGTATTAGAAGAATTTTTTGATGATAAATCAATCCTTGAAGTATCTGAGAACCTCTTGTATAATAAAATTGTTTTACTGAGGAAGGGAAGCGTTCTGTTTCTCTTTTTTTGGGTAAGGAACTGTTCAGAACATTTTTGAATTGGGAGAATATATTGATGGTGAAGGA
>CAZFHT010000092.1:0-7799 GCA_964518785.1 uncultured Eubacterium sp. | reverse complement strand
TTGGCAACATCCGTCTGTTTATCCGGTGTCAATGCACTGATAATACCAGCCGCCTGCTGAGGAGACAGATATGAAAGAATCAATGCAATCGTCTGTGGATGCTCATCCTGAATAAAGTTGAGTATCTGAGACGCCTCCGTCTTACGGATAAACTCAAATGGGCGAACCTTCAAGGATGCTGTCAGCTTGCCAAGTACCTCTTTTGCCTTGTCATCTCCCAATGATTTTTCCAAAAGGTCTTTCGCATAGGTAATACCGCCTTCTGCAATATACTGCTGTGCCAGACATACCTCATAAAACTCATTCATGACCTCTTCTTTTTGAGCCGGAGAAACACTTCTCGTGTTTGCGATTTCCAGCGTCAACTGCTCAATCTCATCCTCTTTCAGATGTTTAAAAATTGTAGACGCTTTTTCCGGTCCCAATGTAATAAGCAAAACTGCCGCCTTTTGCAATCCATCCAATTCTGCCGTCGTCGTAGTATGACCAGCCATTTAGACACCTCCCCATTCCTCGTTAATCCAGTTACGAAGAAGTAAAGCCACCGCCTCTGGATTTTCGTCAACAAATTTCTCAATCATAATGCGAGTTTCTGACTTGTCACTTAATTCAATTTCTTCCAATGCCGGTCCTTGCTCTTCCTGAGTAGTAGCCAAAAGGTCTTCCACAGAAAGTTCAGGCTCCAGCTCGGTAACCTCCACCGGAGACGTTCCTCGTATAATAACGAAAACAAGCAATCCGGCAATCAACACAGTCAGAAGAATCATGAGATAATTCGTAACATGGTCACCAAAGGAACTGGTTTCCTTCGCCTCGTATACCGGTTTCTGTTTAATCGTAATGGTTATGTTATTCGTTGCAATACCGGTAGCCGCTGCCACTAACTGTGTCAGTTCCTCCGGCACCTCTAAATCTGTCGTCGCACTGTTCTGATTGACATAATCTTCAAAAGAAATATCATTCAATAAGCCCTGCTCCTCCAGACTTTCTTCCTTTACGACATTGTACTGGGTAAGAACAATACCAATCGAGGATTCATCCGGCTTAACAGCTCCCACTTCATGCTTAATATTCTGAACCGTCTCGTTCGGCAGATATTCATATTTATCCAGAATCACTTCACTGTTCGTGCTGCCATCACTGGATATCATATCATCTGTCTCATCCCCATTTGAATCAGTTCCCGGTGTTCCTCCGGTTCCGGATTCTCCGGTAGATTTATAATTGTAGGAACTGGAATACAAGCCCTGATCCTGACCTTCGTTTGTCGTATAGGTCTTAATCAGTTCTGTCACCTCATCCATATCAAACTTAATATTTGAACTTCCAATCTGTACATCATCGTATCCTGCCTTCAACAGCATATCTGTAACATTTTTTTCAAATGTCTTGCGGAGTTTTTCGACATACTCACTGCTGCTGCTGACCGAACCGCCAAGGGTGTTATCCTCTAAGGCACCATATAAAAGATTTCCCGTAGTATCCGTAATAACAATATTGTCTGTCGTCGTACTTCCCACCGCATTGGCAAGATAATACGCCAATGCCGTAGCAGTGTCCGAATCCATCTCGGAATTGCTGGCAAGTTTTAACGACGCACTGACCGATGTTTCTTTTTCATCACTGAAAATCGTGCCATCATCCACCGGACGGTTTACATATACCGTAGCGTCCTCAATTCCGTCAAAAGTCAAAAGACCTTTTCGAATGGATGACTGAAGTGCCAATGTCACCTTCGTCTGACGCTCTGTCTGGGTATCCGATAAACTGTTATCGTCCAGTGCATCCTCCCAGCTCATTCCTTCGTCAGAGGCAATCTTGTTTTCCCCCATCAAAAGAACAGCATCTGAGTAGGAGGATTGTTCCACACTAAAAACAGTCTTACCGGTGCTGTCTGATTCTTTCTTGTATTTAATTCCTTCGCTCTGTAATTCCGAATCAAATTCAGATGCCGTATCTCCACTCAGCGTCACCAGTTCTGTATAAACCGGTCTTGTTAAAAAGTAGCCTAATAAAACCAACGCAAAAAGAATTGCCAGCGCCACGCTGATAATCACTGTTTTTTGTTTGGTCGTATACTTATTCCAAAATTCAAGAATTTTATCTTTAATGGCTATCAACTGGTCCATCATAAGCTTTATCGCTCCTCAAATAAAATTAGAACTGCATGTTCATCAAGGTCTTGTAGGCCTCTACCGCAGTATTCTTCACTGCTACAGTATACTGTAATGAAACGTTTGCCTTCTGCTGGGCAATCATCAAATCATGCATACTGTCCGACTCTCCCATAGCGTACTTAATCTCTTCCACTTCAGCCTGATTGGAATAATCCTCTGTCTGTTGAACAAGATTCATAGCAGAATTCAACAAACTGTCAAAACTTGTCGTATTGCTCTCTGACTCATCTAAAGACAAGGCACTCGTCGTATTATAACGGCTGACTCTCTCCAGACTGTCAATCGCAGATAAACTTGAAACATCCATTTAGTAATCCTCCTTGCTACTGTCCAATATCCAACGCTTTTAACGCCATGCCTTTTGTCGAATTCAAGACGGTAACGTTCGCTTCATAAGCTCTGGTGGCATCAATCATATTGGTCATTTCTGTGACAGTATTTACATTTGGATAAGTAACATAGCCATCTTCGTCCGCATCCGGATGAGACGGGTCATACACTTTACTTCCCTCCGACGTATCCTCCACAATCTGTGAAACCTTTACGCCTTTGCCAATGTGACCGTTGGCAAGGCTGAGGCTTTCGCTGAATGTCGGATAGCTTTTTTCCTCAAATACAACTACTTTACGTTTGTACACATTGCCGTCGCTGTCCCTTGTAGTGTTTACATTGGCAATATTTTCAGAAATCGTGTCCATGCGAGTCTGCTGAGCAGTCATGCCTGTGGCACTGACATCCATTGCACCAAAAATCGACATATCTAATCCCCCTTAACCTGATTCATTCTTTAAGATGTCTTCAACGCACTTTTCAGCCTTGAAAACTCATTATTGATAGAATTCATCAATGTATAATACTTTAACTGGTTTTTTGCTAACTCCACATTTTCTGTGGAAATGTCTACATTGTTCCCGTCAGAGCGATAGCTAAGTCCTGCCTGCTCCGTATATGTAGTTGACTCCAGTGTGCTTAAATCAATGTTAGCGACGGTTTCGTCCAACGAGTCGGTGCCGGCTACCGCATTCGAAAGATAAGTTTCAAACTGAACGTCTTTACGCTTATAATTCGGCGTGTCCGCATTGGCAATGTTGTTTGCCAGCACATCATTTCTTGTCCAACTGGCGTCTGCTGCTTTGTCCAATACATTTACGTAGTTATAAGCATTGGATAGAACCATAACAACCCTTCCTTTCTTCTTAAATGTAAACGTTTACTTGACGAAAAACGCAAATGGCATCATGATACAGGTTCACAATTCCGTTTGCGTTTACATTTATGAATTCCTTTGTTCTCTATAAAAATTGTCTAACTCTGTATACACAATATCATTCAAAATACGAATATGCGTGCCTTTCATACCGGATGATTTCGTCTTAATCAAACCTGCACTTTCCAATTTGCGAAGTGCGTTCACAATAACCGTACGGGTAATGCCAATCTTTCCTGCCAGCTTACTGGTGACGAGTGTACCGTCTTTGCCGTCCATTTCACGAAATACATGAAAAACTGCTTTTTGCTCCAACGGTGTCAGGGTAGTAAGGGCGGACGAAAAATTCATCTTCTTGTGCTCTTCCAAGTCAGATTCTTCCTGAACCGACCTCATCATTTCTAAGCCCACTACAGTAGTGCTATATTCAATTAAAATAATATCTTCTATACTAAAGCTGTCTTCTCTTCGGTATAAGAAAAGCGTCCCCAAACGCTCATCACTAATGCATATCGGGGTAATCAAAGCCTCAACCCCGGTAATCTCTTCTTTCTGAAATCCAAGTGTCTCAAGATTCACGTTTTCTTTCGTGGATAAGACATTTAAAAAGCGCTCATTCAGTGTTTGTTCAATGTAGCCGCCCCGTTTCTCCGGGAAATGTGTAAGGACACAATCCGTATCCGGAATATAATTCCCGAGAACCTTCCCTTTGCTGCTTATGACGTATGTATTGGCGGACAGCAACTGACCAAGTACTTTACAGATATCATCAAATGCTACCTTCGTCGAGTGATGATCATTGAGGAGGCGGTTTATCCTGCGAGTCTTGTCCAAAAGTTCAATACTCATCGCACCCTCCTTGCATCCACATTCTTAATTGTATCATAAATAATTGTAAATGACAAGCATTAACTCTTTAGATTTTGTTTTAACTCCTTAGATTTTGTTTTAACTCTTTAATTTTTCCTTTAAAAATCCGCAAGCCGTATCCGCACACATCAGTTTATTTCCTTTTTCCAGTAACATATTGCCGCATCTCGGACAAATTTCCGAGGAAGGTTTCTGCCATGTCATAACGTCACATTCCGGATTATTTTCACATCCGTAATACCGACGGCCTTTCTGCGTCTTCTTTATCACAATGTCGCCGCCGCACTTAATGCACTTTACTCCAATTTTTTCATAATACGGCTTTGTATTGCGGCAGTCCGGGAATCCCGGACAGGCAAGGAATTTACCATGAGGACCGTATTTAATCACCATATTTCTGCCGCAGTGCTCACAGACAACGTCTGTCACTTCGTCTTCTATCTCAATTTTTTCCAGTGCCTCTTCTGCTTGATTGACAGATTTTTCCAAGTCAGGGTAAAAATTTCGGATAATTGTCTTCCACTCCACGCTTCCCTCTGCCACACCATCTAAAAGAGCCTCCATGGTAGCGGTAAAATTCACATCTACAATACTCGGAAAAGCACTCACCATAATCCGGTTCACAATATCCCCCAATTCAGACAAGTACAGATTTTTCTGTTCCTTTGCCACATATCTCCGGGAAATCAGTGTAGAAATCGTAGGTGCATACGTGCTTGGCCGCCCAATTCCCAATTCCTCCAGTGCTTTTACAAGAGATGCCTCGGTAAAATGCGCCGGCGGCTGTGTAAAATGCTGTTCTCCCTTTAAGTCAGCTATCTCCAGAGTGGAATTATCCTTCACCTTGGACAAAACGGCATTTGCCTCTTCTTTATCTTCCTCATTTTGATATACGGACATAAAGCCGGAAAAGACAAGTTTGGAGCCTGCACTGGTGAACCGATGTCCGTTTCCATCAATTTTGACAGAGATCGTCTCATATTTAGCGGAGTGCATACGGCTGGCAACAAACCGTTTCCAAATCAACTGATACAGACGAAACTGGTCTCTCGTAAGAGATTCCTTAATCTGTGCCGGAGTCAGTTCGACATAAGTAGGACGAATCGCCTCATGGGCGTCCTGTATCTTTTTGCTGCTTTTTACTGCAGCAGACTTTTCAATCACATTCTCTTCACCGTAATTTTCGGTAATAAATGCCTTGCAAGCCGCATCTGCCTCTTCGGAAATACGGGTAGAATCGGTACGAAGATAGGTAATCAGACCAATCGTGCCATGACCTTTTACCGTAACGCCCTCATATAGCTGCTGGGCAATCTGCATTGTCTTTCTCGTGGCAAAATTCAAATGTTTGGAACATTCCTGCTGCAAGGTAGATGTCGTAAACGGAAGCGGCGGTTTCTTCGTCCGTTCACTTCTTCGTATATCAGCAACTTCATATACTGCTCCCTTTAATTCCTCCATGATTTCATCGAGTTCTTCTTTGGATGAAATCTCTCTTTTCCCCGGATTTCCATAGTATTTTGCCACCAATGGTTTCTTTACTCCCTGAATGGCAAAATCCGCCTCCAGTGACCAGTATTCCTTCGGTATAAATGCATCAATCTCATTTTCTCTGTCAGCAATAATACGAAGTGCCACAGACTGTACCCTCCCGGCACTCAATCCTCTCTTTACCTTCTGCCATAACAGAGGACTGATGGAATAACCTACCAATCGGTCCAGCACTCGTCTCGCCTGTTGGGCGTCTACCAAATCCATGTCAATCTTGCGTGATTGTTTCAAAGACTGTTTCACGGCATTTTTCGTAATCTCATTAAAAGTAATTCGGCTCGTTTTCTCCGGGTCGAGTTTCAGCGCATGGCACAAATGCCACGAAATTGCCTCTCCTTCCCGGTCCGGGTCAGTAGCGAGATATACTTTATCTGCTTTTTTTACTTCTTTTCGCAGACTTGCCAGCAAATCTCCTTTGCCTCGAATCGTGATATACTTAGGCTCAAAATCGTTGTCAAAATCTATCCCCATCTGGCTTTTCGGCATGTCCCGAACGTGACCGTTGGACGCCACTACTTCATAATTTTTACCAAGAAACTTCTTTATCGTTTTTGATTTTGCAGGTGATTCTACAATAATGAGGTTCTTCGCCATATCATCCATCGCTCCCTTGTAAATTTAAATAAGAACTTTTAAAGCATACAACATTTTTTTTTGACTTTCAAGAAAAATATAACTTTTTTTATAAAATATCAATTTTCCACAAAGTATCCGCGGGACACCTCCCTGATGTATTTCTTTTGTTTCAGCCACATAATTTCTTTCATAACTACCGTTGCGGATGCCCCGGTGACAGCTTCCAATTCCCGTATGTGTACCGGGGTTTTCTTTATTGTATGAAGGATTTTCTGCTGTAATTCTGATTTTTTCTCTTCCATACTATTTTCCTCCGGGGGAGCAATCCCATAATAATCAAGAATATCCTGCGGTGACAGCACCGGAACCGCTCCTTGGCGAATGAGACGGTTACATCCTACACTGAGTTCATCTCCGATACGCCCCGGCACAACAAAGACATCCTTTCCCTGTTCCAAAGCGGTGTCCGCCGTAATAAGAGAACCGCTTTTCTCCCTTGCCTCCACTACGAGAATCCCATCCGACAGCCCGCTGATAATACGGTTTCGCAAAGGAAAAAAATTAGGTTTTGCCTTTGTTCCCATAGAAAATTCCGACAGCACACCACCTCTCTTTATAATGCTGTGGTACAATTTTCGGTGTTCCTCCGGATAGCAGACGTCCACGCCGCACCCAAGCACCGCATAAGTCTTTCCGCCACTCTCCAACGCTCCCTGATGTGCCCAGCCGTCGATTCCTCTCGCCATGCCGCTGATGACATTTACCCCTGCTGCCCCCAGACGGTAGCCAAAAAGTCTCGCCATATCCCGTCCATAATAGGAACAGTTTCTCGCTCCCACCACAGCGATGGACTTCCGGTTCTTCTCCGGCAGTTCTCCCAGAACAAACAATTGCTTTGGCGGGTCAAAAATTTCCTCTAATCTCTGCGGATAGTCCCCACAAAAAAGCGAATAATAGCTTACCCCCTTCTCCGCCATCCGCATCCACTGTTCTTCTGCCTTCTGCCGCTGTTCCCGGTCTGACAACAGTTCCACGCAGGATGCAGACAATCCCTGCACTTTCTCCAACTGCTCTCTGGCAGCGTAATAAACATTTTCCATGCTGCCAAACTTGTCCATCAGCCTTTGCAGTGTCTTTCGTCCAATCCCCTGACATGTACTGATAAAAAATGCGTGTTCCAATTCTCCCATTTCATCACCCCCAAAACTCCCGGTTTAAGCTGCGAAAGCAAACCGCCTCCGTAATATGGCTTTCCCGTACTTCTTCACATTCCTCCATGTCAGCAATGGTTCTCGCCACCTTTAAAATTCGGGAAATTCCTCTCATACTGTACTCTCCCGTAGAGAAGATTTCTTCCACATACTGCTTTTCCTTCTGTCCGAGAGCACAATACTTTTCCAGCATTTTCCCCGTTAATT
>CAZFHT010000091.1:0-7912 GCA_964518785.1 uncultured Eubacterium sp. | reverse complement strand
ATCATAAGCATTGTGAACATTTCCGCCAAGAGTAGAACGTGAATTGCCACCGCTGATTGCAAACTCTGACATATTTGCCTTTGCCAGTATGATGGCACCCTCTGCCTTTAATTGTTTCACAACATAGCAATCCTTGGCAGCGATGGACGCAGCCAGTGCATTCGAACCGGCTGTTGTAGCCATGCCTGCCACGTCATAATTATCCTTTACAATGATAGGGATTCCATGAAGTCTGCCTTTGATATTGCCTGCTTTTCGGTCAGCGTCCAGTTGTTTTGCCTCGGATAAAGCATTTGGATTGATACTGATGATGGAATTTAAATTCAAAGAATCATCGTATGCATTAATACGGTCTATGTACATTTGGGTTAATTGCTCGGCGGTCAGATTTCCTTTTTCCATTTCATCTGTTAACTCAGAAACCGTTGCATCCATCAAATCTAATGTCGTAAAGATATCTTCTAACTGCTCAGTCTCGCTTTTTTGTGTTTCCACAGCCTGCGTTTTGGAAACTGCTGCCTGCGAAACCGTAAATGCCGATGGCATGGACGAAACCGTCATTGCAAGAGCAAGGGAAAAGGCACCTGTAATTCTGCCTATTTTTTTTATCAGTTTCATAAAAACCTCCATTTCAATCGCTTTTTCTTCTGGTAATTGTTTCTCGAAGCCTCGAATATGGTTAACCGCATGAGACGGACCGGAATAGCACTAAAAAAGGAGTCTGTACCACGTAAAACACGTGGACAAACTCCTTCGTTTGCTGTTGCACCAGTTGTCTCATGGCACGTACTATAACATCATCCTATCTCTTTGTCAAATAAAATTTTTAAGAAATGCTGTGCTGCCGTCCTTCGGTGTCCATCTCGTAATTCTCTTTCAAGATTAATTCTGATATCGGCACAAGCTGATAGCCCTTTTGTTTCAGTGTGGTGAGCAGTTCGTCCAGTGCCTCGGCTGTATGTTTGCCGCCGTTGTGACAGAGTATGATAGAACCATTTCCAAGATGTTTGCTCTCTGTGACACGACGGATAATGGTGGCGGCGTCATAGTCTTTCCAGTCCAGAGAATCCACATCCCACTGAATCGGATAATAGCCACATTCTTTTGCCGTTTTGATTAATGTATCGTTGTAGTCACCGTATGGTGGTCGGAACAGAATCATATCTTTACCCGTCAGTTCCTTCACCTTCTCGTGAGGTTTCATAATTTCCTCTTTACATTGTTCTGCCGAAAGGGTAGACATCTGCTTGTGGTTTTCGCTGTGATTTCCGAGGTCGTGTCCGGCGGCGGCTATCGCTTTCACATCATCCGGGTATTTTTCTATCCAGCCGCCGGTCATGAAAAAGGTAGCTTTTACATTATGTTTTTTCAAAACCTCCAAAAGTTTCCCGGTGTCTTCATTTCCCCATGCAGCATCAAAGGATATTGAAATCAAAGGTTTATCCTGTTCCACACAATAGATAGGGAGTTCTTTTTCCTGCACAAGAGAACCGCTTAATGTCTCAGAAGTTTTCGGGTAAATGAGAAGGCTGGCGGACAGAAGGGCGATGGAGGTGAGGACAATCGCACCAACCTTGGTAAAAAGTATCAGTTTTTCACGTTCTATTTCGATATTCATAAAGGACTCACAGAGTGATTTTGATATAATGTATGAAACAAAACAGAAAAGTATTCACCTGCTGAGTTTTATAGAAAAATATTCGCCTAATAAGTCCCTATTGAATAATTATCCATTTACTGGTAAACTTTTTTTATTACGAGCAGAGAGAAGGTTGAGTATATGCTTACGAAAGCAGACATAAAGAATTTGTGTTATGCCCGGACTTATCAAAAGGGGCTGGATTTATACCGTTTAAACAAAGTACGGACTTTTGACGTGGTTGAGGATGATTATGATTACGTGCAGATAGAGGCTCAGGTTCAGGGAAGCGGGCGTAATGTTTATGACGTCAGCATCGTATTGCATCCGGATGAACTCGAGCTTGAAAGGAAGGTTGAACATTTTTGTGAATGTCCGGCTTACGACAGTTATCCCGGTATTTGCAAGCATTGTGCTGCGGTACTTTTGGAGTATTTGGATTATGAGAAAGAGCAAACTTCAATCATGCAGAATCAGATAGATTTGAACTCACTGGAACCGATGAAGGGGGCGTTGGCGAAGAAACGGAAAACAACGCCGGTTATTCAACAACTGCTAAAGGCAAGAGCAGAAGAGAGAGCACTTCCGGTTGTGCAAAATGAAGTATATGGAAAAGTACACATTGAGCCAATGCTGGAGCTGGGGTATCGAAGCTGTCTGACTTTCAAGCTGGGTGTGGAGCGTATGTATGTGATGAAAAATATTACCGAATTTTGCGAATGGGTGGATGGTAAAAAGTATCACAGTTATGGAAAACAGCTTGCGTTTACGCATACAAAAGATGCTTTCGACGAAGAAACCATAGATATTTTGGAATTTATTCTGGAGTGGTGGAATTCTTATCGGGCGAGATATGACAGAGGCTACTATGGATATTACCATATGGGAAATATACGTGAAATAGAGTTGACGGCTGCGATGCTGGAGCGTTTTTTGCTTTTGACAAAGAACCAGCCTTTTAAGGCGAAGATAGATGGAGAGGCATCCTCATGGTGGGCGGTGACGGATGAAGTTCTTCCGAGACAGCTTGAGATTCGGGGAACGGAGCAGGGAATCGAGATGGAACTGGGATATTTGTCCGGGTACTGCGGGGAGAAGTATTGGATTTATTTTATTGATGGAAAAATCTATATGGACCCGGTTTCAAGAGTTGAGGAGGTCAAAGATTTTCTTCATTGTATGGCACAAATTCCGGATCGGAAGGTTTTTATCGAAAAAGAGGATGTTCCTAATTTTTGCAGGGAGCTGCTGCCTCAGTGCAAGGAAGTTTTTGAGTGTCAGATTAAGAATTTTGAACCGGGAAAATACGGCGTAGTCCCGGTCGAATTTGAATTTTATCTGGATGCGCCAAATCCGGATTTGATTCTGTGTAAGGCAGAGGCTGTCTATGGAGAAAAGCGGTTTTCTCTGTATAATAAGGAATCTGTCGGTACGAGAGACCTCACAAAAGAGGCTGTGGCGAGGAGCATGGTAAATTCTTATGGAAATGCTTACGATAAAGAACATCTCAGTATGGCAGTGTCGGGAGAGGATGAAATTTACCGCTTGCTGACAGAGGGTGTTCCGCAGTTACAGGATATTGGTCAGGTGTTTATTTCAGACGCCATTAAAAGTATACAGATTAAGGAAAATCCGCAAGTGACGGTAGGCGTTGCTTTGAAAGGAGATATGCTGGATCTGTCGATTACGGCAGGGGAAATGAGCAAAGAAGAACTGATAGACATTCTTTCCAAATATCAGAAGAAAAAGAAATATTACCGTTTAAAAAATGGTGATTTTGTCAGAATGGACGAAGACGGCATGGCAGTATTGGAGGAAATGCGGGAGGATATGGATTTATCCTATGAAGAAATGAAAAAGAAGTCCGTAAAAGTCCCGAAATTTCGTGCTCTTTATTTGGATGCTCAAGGAAAAGGCGGTTCTCTTTCGCTGGAAAAAGATAAAAATTTTCGTTCTCTCATACGGCATATGAAGACAGCCGAGGACAATGATTTTGACGTGCCGGAAAGTCTGTGTAAAATACTGCGTCCTTATCAAAAAGAGGGATTTTTGTGGCTGAAAACATTAAAGCATAATGGTTTTGGCGGGATTCTGGCGGATGACATGGGACTGGGAAAGACGCTGCAGGTCATTACCTTTCTTTTATCAGAGTATGAGACAGCGGAGGAAACGGCGAATCTTCGCACGCTCATTGTGGCACCGGCATCGCTCGTTTATAACTGGGCAAAAGAGATTGAACGGTTTGCTCCCCGGTTGAGTGTTTCTATTATTACCGGAAAAGCGGAAGAGCGAGAGGAGTTAATCCGGCAGACAGGGGAGAGGGAGATACTTTTGACCTCTTATGACTTGCTGCGCCGGGACGTGGAGGTTTATTCGGAATTGTCGTTCTTCTGCCAGATTATTGACGAGGCACAATATATAAAAAATCACAATACGAAAGCGGCGAGAGCTGTGAAAAAGATTTCCTCCGGCTTTCGGGTGGCATTGACGGGAACTCCGGTGGAGAACCAGTTAAGCGAGTTGTGGAGCATTTTTGATTTTCTGATGCCGGGATTTTTGTATCATTACAAGAAATTCCGGGAGGAGCTGGAGATACCGATTGTACAAAATACGGACAGCCGGATTTTAGAGCGATTGCAGAAAATGATTACGCCATTTGTTCTGCGTCGTCTGAAAAAGGATGTATTAAAAGAACTTCCGGACAAGCTGGAGGAAAATGTTTACGCCCCATTGGAGGGAGAGCAGCAAAAACTGTACGATGCACGTGTACAGCGGTTGAAATTGCTGCTGGATAAACAGTCCGAGGAGGAATTTAAGACAGCTAAAATAGAAATTTTATCCGAACTGACCAGACTTCGTCAGCTCTGTTGTGATCCATCGCTCGTATATGAGGATTACAGGGAAAATTCTTCCAAGCTGGATATGTGTCTGGATTTGATGGAGAACGCCATCAGCGGCGGACATAAAATCTTGTTGTTTTCCCAGTTCACCTCCATGCTGCAAACATTACAAGAGCATATGGAAGAACGGGGAATCAGTTTCTATACCTTGACGGGAAGTACGAATAAAGAGAAACGGATTCGTCTTGTGGAGCAGTTTAATCAAGATGACACTTCGGTATTTTGCATTTCCTTAAAAGCAGGGGGAACCGGTTTGAACCTGACTTCTGCTGACGTTGTGATTCACTATGATCCATGGTGGAATCTGGCAGTGCAAAATCAGGCGACAGACCGGGCGCACCGCATTGGACAGAAAAATGTGGTAACAGTATATAAACTGGTAATGAAGGGGAGTATAGAGGAAAATATACTGCGTTTGCAGGAGAAGAAAAAGGAATTGGCAGACCAGATATTAGGGGGAGACCAAATCGGAAGTGCCAGCTTCAGTAAAGAAGAACTGCTGGAATTGTTGTCCTAAAACATTTTTTTCTAAAAAAGGTTGACAGTGGGACATTAATATTGTATCATAAACATATGAACGGATGCTCATATGTTCAGAAAAGAAAATGAGTGAGGTGATGAGGAATGTACACAGAGGATGAATTATATGATTTGGCAGAGTTGTTTAAGGTGTTTGGCGATTCTACCCGTATCCGTATTTTATTTGTACTTTTTGAGACGGAGGTTTGTGTGTATGATTTGGCAGAGGCATTGAACATGACGCAGTCTGCGATTTCACACCAACTGAAAATTCTCAAGCAGAGTAAATTAGTAAAAAGCCGCAGGGAAGGCAAATCAGTTTTCTACTCTCTGGCAGATGGACACGTGAAAACGATTATAGCGCAGGGAATGGAACATATTCAGGAATGAAAGGATGATTATTATGAAGAAGAAATTTAAATTGCAGGATTTAGACTGTGCAAACTGTGCAGCAAAAATGGAAGAAGGCATCAAAAAAATAGAAGGGGTAAAGGATGCCAGTGTTAGTTTTATGACACAGAAAATGACGGTAGAGGCAGACGATGAAAACTTTGATGAAATCATGCAGGAAGTGACGAAGGTATGTGCGAAGATTGAGCCGGACTGCAAGATTCTGGTTTGATGCTTTTGCAGATTATGGAAAGGCATGGTTATTAATATGACAAAAAAACAGAAAAAAACGCTGCTCCGGATTATTGTGACAGCCGTTCTTTTTGGCGTACCCATGGTGCTGGAACATACCGGAGGACTGGAAAAGGTGGAAAACGGATGGATTCTTTTTGGAATTTATCTGATTCCGTATTTGATAATCGGTTATGACATTGTATTAAAAGCACTGCGGAACATCAGCCATGGTCAGGTCTTTGATGAGAATTTTCTCATGATGCTGGCAACGTTCGGTGCTTTCGGGGTTAAGGAATATTCAGAGGCAGTTGCCGTTATGCTGTTTTATCAGGTTGGCGAGCTGTTTCAGAGCTATGCGGTGGGAAAATCCCGCCAGTCCATTTCTGACATGATGGACATATGCCCGGAGTATGCCAACATTGAGGAGGATGGCAAACTGGTTCAGGTGGATCCGGATGACGTAGAAGTCGGTATGGTGATTGTTATTAAAGCCGGAGAGAGGATCCCGCTGGACGGCGTTATCGAAGAAGGGGAATCCTTTATTGATACGGCAGCACTTACCGGAGAGTCAGTTCCCCGCAAGGCGTCAGCAGGAGATGAGGTCATCAGCGGCTGTGTCAATGGCAGTGGTATGCTGAAAGTGAGAACGACGAAGGAATTTGACGATTCCACTGTCGCTAAAATTTTGGAGTTAGTGGAAAATGCCGGAAGTAAAAAAGCAAAAGTGGAAAATTTCATTACCCGCTTTGCCAAATACTATACTCCGGTTGTGACCATTGCGGCAGTTTTGCTGGCAGTGATTCCACCCCTCTTTTTCGGCGGCAGCTTTGCCGAATGGATTCAGAGGGCGTGTATTTTCCTTGTTATCTCCTGTCCTTGCGCACTTGTTATTTCTGTTCCCCTCGGATTTTTCGGTGGAATCGGTGCAGCGTCGAGAATTGGCGTTCTTGTGAAGGGAAGTAACTTCCTTGAGGCAGTTGCCGAGATGACTACGATTGTGTTTGACAAGACCGGAACGCTGACAAAAGGAGAATTTAAAGTTGTAGACATCGTCCCTGCGGATATGGTCTCGGAGGACAACGTCTCTGAAGACAATGTCACCAGAGACGTAAAACAAAACCTGCTGGAGATAGCGGCACTTGGGGAGGGATATTCCACACATCCGATTGGAAATTCCATCAAAGAATGTTATGGAAAAGAACTGGATATGAACCGGGTGTCCGATGCAAAAGAAATTGCCGGATGTGGGATTGAGATTTTGGTTGATGGCAAGGTTGCCTATATCGGTAATGAGAAATTGATGAAGGAGAAAAAGATTTCTTATACGCCATGTAAAAGTGCGGGAACGATTGTCTATGTGGCATATGACCACAGCTTTGCCGGAGTTCTTGTGATTTCCGACACAATCAAAGATGGTGCCAAAGAGGCAATCCGGAACATGAAACAGGTTGGCGTGAAGAAAACGGTTATGCTGACCGGAGACCGGCAAGAGGCAGCCGAACAGGTGGCGTCAGAACTTGGCATTGATGAGGTTCATGCAGAACTTCTCCCGGCAGATAAAGTCAGTCAGGTGGAGAACCTTTTGAACGGACAAAGCGAGGGCGAGCGTCTTGGCTTTGTGGGAGATGGTATCAATGACGCTCCGGTTTTGACAAGAGCCGATGTGGGAATTGCCATGGGAAGTCTTGGCTCTGACGCTGCCATCGAGGCAGCAGACATTGTACTGATGGACGATGATGTGAGGAAGATTGCGTCCGTTGTCAAAATTTCCAGAAAGACACTGCACATTGTAAAACAAAACATTGTCTTTGCACTGGCAGTAAAAGCGATTGTTCTCATTTTGGGAGCCTGCGGCGTCGCAAATATGTGGGAAGCTGTGTTTGCAGATGTCGGTGTGTCTGTTCTTGCAATTTTGAATGCAATGCGCGCACTTTCATAATTAAAAGGGAATTACAACCACAGTTTTTTTGGTGATTTTGTTACTGTTCGAGGAGTTACAAGATGTATATAGAGCTTTGAACGTGCGAGCACGTCAGTCGCTCTATATACACTTGTAACCCTCTGAACGATGACATGATTTTAAAGAATGTTTAAAAAAAATCAAATTTCCTCTTGCATTATTTAAAATGTTCATGTATAATATCGCTTGTGGTTGTGATTGGGCTATCGCCAAATGGTAAGGCACTGGACTCTGACTCCAGCATTTCTAGGTTCGAATCCTAGTAGCCCA
>CAZFHT010000090.1:0-8081 GCA_964518785.1 uncultured Eubacterium sp. | reverse complement strand
CTCTCATGATGGACTTTGTAGAAGAATTGTCCCGCACATGAGGAGATGAAGATACATTCAATAATTTTTCTTCCATTTTTCTTTTTTCCTCCAATCTGTCGTACCGGGATTATTACTTTCTACTTGCGTCCATAACTGCACGTCTCGCCTGTTTGAAAATTTGTGTCAGACGTCTTTTTGCCGGACAGACGAAAGTACAAGTACCACATTCATAACATTCCATGCCGTTGATTTTCTGGAATGTCTCCAAATCATCCCTCTCTGCTGCCTGAGCCATCATCTGCGGAACCAAATGACTTGGACAGACAGTAGCACAACGGCCACAGCGAATACAATTTGTCGGCTCGCTGAGAGCGACTTCATCCTTACTCATCGCCAATATGGACGAGCTGGTCTTCGTAACCGGGGTATTCAAATCATACATTGCCATACCCATCATCGGACCGCCGGAAATCAACTTGGACGCCTCACATTTCAGGCCTCCTGCCTCCTCCAGCAGCTCAGCATGGCTCATGCCAAACTTAACCTCATAGTTCTGAGGCTTTGCCATGGCATCACCGGTCAGTGTCATAACGCGGCTCATACTTGGTGTCGACTTGCATACCGCATTGTAAATAGCAAGAATTGTCTGGACATTATCCACAATGCAGCCTGCGTCTGCAGGGAGCATTTTCGAATAAATACGCCGTCCAGTCGTTACATAAATAATCTGACGCTCTGCACCCTGAGGATATTTTGTCTTTAAAACTTTTACTTCAAGGTTATCATCATCCTGTGTCAGGTACTGTAATTTTGCAATCGCCTCCGGTTTATTGTCCTCAATGGCAATAATTCCTTTAGCGTTGTTAAACAAAGAAAGAACAATCCGAAGTCCCTGTATAATTTCCTCCGGTTTTTCCAGCATAAGACGATAATCCGATGTAAGATACGGCTCACATTCGGCACCGTTTACAATGACGTAATCAATATCTTCTTCGTTTTTTGGAGTTACTTTTACATTTGTCGGGAATCCTGCACCACCCATACCTACTATTCCGGCATCCTTGATGATCTGACGGATTTCCTCTTTTGATAATTGTGTGTAATCTCTCTCTTCTCCAAGACCTTCCACCGGTGTGTACTCACCATCATTTGCGATAACCACACAAGTTGCCTTGGCACCGGAAGATAACAGTCTCGGCTCAATGGCTTTGACCTCTCCGGAGACAGAGCTTACAATATTGGCTGAAATGAAACCACTTGCTTCGCCAATAAGCTGTCCCATTTTCACTGTATCTCCAACAGCTACAACAGGTGTTGCAGGGGCTCCAATGTGCTGGCTCATCGAGAAAACGAGTTCCTCTTTCGGCAGCATCACCTGGATTGGACTATCCATGCTGAGTTCTTTGCCCTCATATGGATGTGCGCCCCCTCTAAAGGTTGACTGTCCCAATGAAATTTCCTCCTTTATCGTTTTTTCATACATAATTCATTATAGCACAATAAAGTAAAATAACAAGATTTCAACTAAAGTTTTTCTTTATTCGTTATAAAATGACAAAGACAGCCATTCGGTATACTTTGACCAAATGACTGCCTGTCTTCAATCCAAAAGATGTCTCTCTCTTAAATATTTATCTTTTGTCGCCATACCGCCGCGGATATGGCGCTCTGATTTATTCACGTCCAATACTTTGCGTGTCTGAGCTGCCAGCGCCGGATTGATACGGAGTAAACGTTCTGTCACGTCTTTATGTACAGTGCTTTTGCTTACTCCAAACCGTCCTGCTGTCTGCCTTACCGTAGCGTTATGTTCAATAATATACTCTGCTACTGCTATCGCTCTTTCCTCAATCGGCGTCCTGTGTTTTTGATAATTTTTCAACGGTTTCCCCCGCATAGGTTATTTATACAATCTATGCGGAGAAATTGAAGTCTATGCTGCGTATGCTTTCAGTGCATGACAAATTTCCTGAAAACGCTTGTCCGACGCATTCACTTTTAAAGTCATCGGCACATCCAAGTCCATGGTCAAAACGCCCATGAGAGACTTGGCATCGATACAATAACGACCACGAACCAAATCTACATTTTCATTAAATTTCGAAACAATGTCCACAAATTGAATTGCTTTGTCTGTTGTTCCCATCACTACTTTAAATTCTCTTATACTCATATTTTCTCCTTTGTACTATACCTTTTTGACTTAACTTTGTTGACAATTATACCCATTCTTTTCCGTTTTGTAAAATTAAACTTCTGTTAATCCAAGAAAGGAATTCGAAAGAATCTCAAGAAAAAATGAGTGTTTCATTAAAATGTTTTTGATTTGTATTCCCTGCCTGCCCTGTAATCAATCGCCCGCATTATGCCGTCTGCCAGCTCTCCGGGCGTTCTTCCCGAATCTTTTCATATTCTTTGGATAAATACAGAAGTCCTCTCAGAGGATAATTGAGACATACCGTACTAGTGCAGTGCATTGTAAAGTGCAAGAAGTTGTTTCTTTTCATTAAAGATTACTCGAAACAGATTATCTTTGTATTCCCGAATGGGATATCGATTTGTCATATACTTTCCCTCCCATGATTGCGACCATGGGCAGACAGGGAATCACTCCTTTATTATACACCTGACATAACAGTAACTGCAAGTGTTGTTCAGTCGGTTTTTCCAGCGCAAAGCGAAAAAACTCACAGCCCATCAACGGTTTCCCGCCAATGGGCTGCGAGTCATGTTTCTTACTCAACGAACTAAATCATATTGTCAAGCAAAGATTCCCTATAAGCTATCGAATTACTCAACACTTTCCTGAGCATCAGAATCTCCGTTTGCATCATCTGTGTTAGTTTGGTCACCGTTATCAGAAGACTGGTCAGCAGTAACCTCTGTTATGGTAACACCCCCATAATAATCGCCACACACAGTTCCTTCTGCCACGATGTACTTCGTATTTGCCTTCAACTCATAGTTACCATCTGTATTTGCCGTAACCTTTTTGCCAGTCTCATCATAGAAGTACAAGTAAGGCGTACTAATCTTGTAAACTCCTTCCGCTGTAGGTACAAATACACTCTTGGAATCATATGAATATGTCCACGTGACAACATCAGTATCTTCATCATAGTTGTAACGGCTATTGTAGTCAGAAACATCAAACGCCTTGTCAGCCTCTACCAAGGTTTCCTTTGCATTCTTCAAACCTTCATAAACATACTTATACGTGTCTCCTGAATCTTTCTTCCCTGTTTCAACTGTTGTCTTTGCAGCAGCCACTGTTACAGCAGCGCTTCCTACCGTCACATTTGCTGTCAGCTTACACATATCGTATGTTTCACTACTGGTTTTTGTGTAGCTATAACCATCGAACCACGCATTGGAAGGAAGTGATGGTTCACTTGTATATGTCTTTCCAGTGCTATCCGTATAAGTAGTCGTGCTCTTCCAATTACTTTCAAACTTACTCGTTTCCAGTGCATAAGTACCTGCCTTTAAATATACCCAAGCAGTGTTGTAGTCTGCATCACCCTGCTTTGCATCAGCATTCTGCCATACCGACAAATACTCACCCTTTTGAATTGACCAAGTCTTATACCAAGGACTAATACCTTGATCAGAATTTCCTGTAATCGTTACTTTGTACAGCGGCAGAGTAAAGTCATAGTTTGAGGTCTCACTACTAAATGTCTGTTTATACTGATTGACAACAGCACCGCTGTAATCATTAGCGCTATCATAACTTACAGTTACATCATAAGTACCTGCAGGAATACGTACCTTATACACACCATTCTTAAAACTCTTTAATGCCGCTTTATAGGAATCTGACGATGTATCGACACCTATATAAGTATCACCATCTTCATCTGTATACTCTTTTCTAGCTGCATCAGCATAATACCAGTCATAATCGTAATAAGAACCCGCATATCGACTTGCCTTATCTTTATTCGTAAGCACTACAGAAGCACCGTTCATTGTTATACCATTTCCGTTCGCATCTTTAACCGTACCGGTTACAGTGATTGCCTTTTCTACATGAATTGGTACACTTGCTACAAAACTAATGCTAGAATCTTTCTTATCCGTAGCTTTTACCTTAACGGTGTAATCACCTGCTTTCTTTACATTAGCATAGACATAAACACATCTGCGAGATGCTGCATCATAACCATAATCTTCATCATCGTAACTGTAGTCTGATTCACTCAGTTTCGCATCATCAATTCCACCTTTATCTTCAAGCGTGTAAACATATCTACCGCTTCCGCCAGTAAACCACACAGCTGCCGATACATTATCGGAAGTAGAATTCTCCAGATTTTCCAGTACATACTTAGGCATTCCGGCACCTGCTATCTGTTTCTCAGAGCCAATGATGAAATAAATACTCTTTGTCTGGGTATTTCCAACCTCATCGGTAGCCTTCAGCGTGGCAGTAGTGACACCTGCCGTTGTAGGCACACCCTTTACCTTAAGACTTCCATTCTCTTCTTCAGCAGTCAATCCCGCCGGAAGATTTTCGATACTGTAAGACGAGTAACCCTCACACCAAAAGCCGAAAGAATCTGTACCATACTCATCTACTGTCCATGCAGAAATCTCCTCAGACGTATAAGCAGTTACGCTCTCTTTGTACTGAGTCTCAACTGTCTTTGTACCTGTCAGTGACGGAACGCCTACCTGTACAAACTCTTCCTCATAAACAGGAGTACGGTTATTCAGTGTAACTGTATAGTTAATCTTGTCTGTGGTAGCCACATCATCTACTTTCAAAGTAGTCTGATAGGTACCGTTTGCCAACTCTTTCTTTTTAATAACCACTTTGCTTGCGTCCAGTGCAGTTGCTTTATCAAGAGTAAATGCAACAGTACGACCATTCTGTACCTGCGCACTCTTCAAGTTGGTCTTAGCAGCAGCTACAGTTACTTTACAAGTAGCTTTTTTCTTACTTCCATCTACTGCTTTTGCTGTGATGGTAGCAGTACCGGCAGCTTTGGCTGTTACAACACCCTTAGAAGAAACAGTAGCTACTTTCTTCTTGCTTGTTGACCATTTTACCTTCTTGTAAACATTCTTTGTAGGCGTTACGGTAGCTTTCAAAGTTTTCTTTGCGCCGATTGTAAGTTTTACTGTCTTAGCGCTCAGTTTAACCTTTTTAACAGCAGCCTTCTTAACTACTACTTTAATGGTTGCTTTTTTCTTCTTATTCTTAGCAGATGTAACAGTAATTTTTGTTGTACCTGCTTTGACGCCTTTTACAACACCTTTTGAAGAAACGGTAGCAATCTTTTTGTTTGCTGATTTGTAAGTTACTTTTTTGTTTGCTTTTTTGTTCGGTTTAACTTTCACCGTAGTCGTCAGGGAAATCTTTTTGCCCTTTGCTACATAAGCAGTCTTTCCTGCCGGAGAAGTTACTGTAACTTTCGTTACTTTCGTTTTAGCAGATGCTGTAGTCGAACTTGTGGCAACGGCAGTACTTGCTACCATTGCAACTGCAAGCGTACCTGCTAAAACCTTTGTGATTTGCTTTTTCATAAATCATTTTCCCTCCTTTTAGTTTATTTTATGAAATCTTCACAATTCTCGGTGATTATACACCCTTATTTTATATTTGTCAACTATTTTTCTCATTATTTACCAATCGATGTCTATGTGCGTCAGACGAACTACATCTGCGTGGCAGTCTCTGAACAATGATAAATGATAATTGTATGACAATTCAATCAATTGAAATACGATGTTTTTTATCCTACAAAAGTCTACTTTTTATGTCGATAATGTTGATAAATGTGTGTATAACTAAAAAATAACGTATTTTCGCCCTATCAAATGTTGATAACTCCGTTCTCCTGTCATTCTACAAATATCGTCGTACGAGCGTTCGAATTTTGAATTGTATGACAAATCACACCTCTTTTTTGGTTCTGGTAACACTGCGGCATCAACCGATACCGCAGTGCTGATTTGTTTTATTTGTTCTCAAACCACTCTTCCATCACCTTATCCACATCATACTCCGGTGCGTACTTTTCAGCCACATCACACATTTTTTTAATAAATTCCTCCTCTTCTTCCAAATCCTCCGCAATCTCGGACACCGACTTATGGCGGCGAAGTTTTTTACATACTAATTCCATCAATTTATACGAAGTTCCACGACTTATACCCTGACTTATGCCCTGACTTATTCCTTGACTTATGCCCTGACTTATACCCAGACTTATGCCCTCTTTTCTGCCCTCGAGTCGTCCATCTTCCCATTCTTCTTTCCGAATCAGTTCCTCCCGACGCTCCCATGTGTAATCCAGTGTCATAGCTTTCATTACCTCCATTTTCCTTGACCACAGAAACTCTTCCAAGACGTGCTGACGAATACATTCCTCAATGGAATTTGAAATTGCCTACTCCAGCGGTATTCCGGATGCAACATTTCTGCGAACTTCGTCTACAAAATACATATATTCCCGCAACACTCTGCATTTTTCTAACAGATTTTTATTTTTTCCTTTGTTAATGTTATATACAGTGCAAATCAGCTCCAGTTCCGGTGTGTCCGTAGGGTGGGAAAAGGAATCGGACAGACGCAAAATTTCTTTCTCCGGGCGTTCCTCTTTTCCATTGTAAAACACCACAAAGTGGGGCGTATCTATCGGAATCCGTTTTCGGCTGTACAAATCCGGACGGATTCTGATAATCCGTTCCATTCAGTGCGTTGTAAACCTCCAGTGCATATACCGGGTTTTCCAACAACATACTAAACACGTCACTTTTGTAATTTCTGTTTTCTGGCATACAGACTCCTTTCTGTCAGGAGTCCTTCACTGCGGTTTACTTTCCTCTGAAAAACTCCTGCTCTTAAATTAAATGATAATGAATCGTTCAAGCAAGAATTTTCAGACTTTTTTATAATATTCGAGATTGTGATAGACGTGCAAGCCTACTGCCCACGCTTAATATTGTGCGATTACATCGCACATGAAAATCTGCTTTGCCTTATTCTACCACGTATGAGTGACCTGTGCAAGAGAAAAAAGTTTAGCGATTGCTGTTTCAAAAATGAGGAGATATGACTGCCACATCTCCTCACTGTTCTTTATCATCAATTTATTTTTCCGTCACTTATCCCCCGAACCACGCGGCTGCAGTTTTTTCCAGACCACACCGCCATTTTCTTTCAAATGAACTCGTATTCTCCCCTGCTCCGCAATGCGTACCTCTGCTCTGGGAGCCCACTCGTTTTTATCCGTTACCATCATTTGTGCTACGAAGTCTCCGTCATTTACGCCCAGACGCCACACGTCTACGTCTACATCCCGTTCTCCGCCGCCGATTTGTATAAGCGTAAATGCCGCCTCGCTTTCGTTAAAACGTCCGATACCGATAAGATTCGGCTCACAGATAAGATAAACAATGCTCCCCGTTTTAAACACCGGATAATCTTTGCGAATCCGAATCATTTCTTTATGGAACTGAATCATGCTCTTGTCTTCGTATCCCCATGGGTAGGTTCTCCGGTTGTCCGGGTCCGTCCATCCGCATACGCCAGCCTCATCGCCATAATAAATCGTCGGCGCGCCTTCCCACGTCATCTGGAACATGACCGCCAGCCTCATCACCGATTTATCCACATTCAAATCTGCGGCTCTCGGTCCGGCAAAAGCTGTCCGCCCTACTGTCCGGTTCGTCCGGGTAAGAAACCGGGAATGGTCATGGTTCGACAGCTCGTTCATTGCCACTTGTAAGGACGGAGCATTGATTCTGGCACGAAAATCTGTCATTTTCGCACAAAAGGTTCCTGCATTTCCTATTTTATAATCTTTGTAAACGTCACTGTGCTTGTCCATACCGGTCAGAAACCAGCCGAGAGGCTCCATAAAAGCATCGTAGTTCATAACGGTATCCCACTGGGTTCCGTCCAGCCATGGCGAAGGGTCGCCATAATGCTCTGCCAGAATAATCGCATCCGGATTAGCACCCTTTACCGCCTGACGGAATTTCCTCCAAAAGTTGTGATTATATTCTGCGGTGTGTCCCAAATCCGCCGCCACATCCAGACGCCATCCGTCTACATTGTAAGGCGGAGACACCCATTTTCTAGCAAT
>CAZFHT010000089.1:0-8195 GCA_964518785.1 uncultured Eubacterium sp. | reverse complement strand
TTTATTTTCCTGAATAAATTTCTGCCACCATGCACGTTTTACATTGGTTTTCAGCTCTACACCGAGAGTTCCATAATCCCATGTATTTGCCAAACCGCCATATATCTCAGAACCCGGATAGATAAATCCTCTGCTCTTCGCCAACGCAACAATCTTGTCCATTGTCTTTTCCATCGTATATCCTCCATAAATATGCGTAATATTTTCTATCGCTCTATTATACTGTTTCGAGAGAAGATTTTCAAGGGGTGATTTGCCTTTTATGATTCTTAGCTCAGCGACATGCTGTCCGTTGCCCAGCGGCCATACACTTTTTTACCATTTACAACTTTGTAAGGGCGAATTTTTCCATACACTTCTTTTTTCTTCAGCGTTACATTCTTAACCGCAGCCTTTTTACCACTGCCCTCGTAATAAAATGTCTTTTTGTTTTTCTTAAACTCGGAATCAGAGCTCAAAACCACCTGATAACCATCCACGCCCTTTACCTTAGCAAACTGGAAGCCCACTTTGTATTTACCGTTTTTTTGACGTTGTATAAGATTAAACCAAAGAACGGAACGTGCCTCGCTAATTCCTTTTGTGTAGTTTAAGGTGTTTCGGACATCAAAAGCATCCTGTGCAATATTTTTCGTCGAACCCTGAATCGTGAATCCCTTTTTCAGCACAATACTTCCAAAAGCGTTGGAGCCAATGGTCGTCACCGTATCCGGTATCGTGAATTTGTCCGTACTAAAGAAAGAATCGAAAGCACGTTGTCCGATTTCCTTTAAATTTTTTCCAAATTTCAATTTCTTTATACTGTAACAACTACTAAAAGCATCTGCCTCTACTTTGACCACACTATCCGGAATGATAATCTCCGTCAGTTGGTTGCAGCCTGAAAAAATAGCCGGAATGGTCGTAATTCCTTTTGGCAGCAATAGTTCTGTAATACCGGTATCAGCAAAAGCATATTTTTCAAAAACGGTATCGGTGAAATCTGTGAGGTCAATCTTTGTAATCCCCCTGTCATAAGCGAAAGCACGATACCCAACCCGTTTCAGGGAAGTCGGAAGATTAACCTCTTTCAAACCAGTCTGGGCAGAATCATCATAACAATAATTAAAGGCGTCGTCATCGATTTCCGTCAATCCTTCCGGCAGCACAACTTTTCGAATTTTTTTATTTCCTGCGAAAGCAGAATTGGCGATTACTTTTACATTATCCGGCACATTTACGGTAGACGCCTTTCCCTCATACAGAAGCAGCGTTCCTTCCGTCGTGATGTACATACCATCCTTCTCTGTAATCTGCTGCGACAGTTGTTTCATGACATCTTCTGCCTTCACCAATGGAAAGCCCTGCAAAAGAACAGACAGGGATTCCCCATTCAACTGCTCTGTCTGAATGGCCACTGTCTTTACCTTGCTCTCAAAAGCCAAATCAGTAAATCCCGACTGCGACTCAGGAAGTGCATAATAACGGTCTCTGTTTATTTCCTTAACCGATGCCGGAATCGTCACGGAAGTCAGCTTTTCACAGCCCCCTGTCGGGTCCGCCTCACTGTCATAAGTACAGTACAGCACCGACTGGAGACAGAAGTTCTCACAACCATCGGCAATTACAAGACGTTTTCTCAAACTGGGAACCCGCACGATATCTTTGCCGTCTTTCGAATAGAGTACACCGTCAATGCTCTGATATTTTTCGTCGTCTTTTTTTACGTAAAGGTTCTTTGTGTCGTAAGAGGAAACCTTCACCAACTGCAAATCTGTGTTGAAGGTCAGTTTATCCAGTTTTACTCCCCATGCCATGTTATAGCTGGCTTCATCACCCTTGACACACTTTTCTTTGTAATTTCCCGGTACCGTCAGCTCCTTCAATTTGGTGCATCCACTCAGTACATCCTGTCCAATAGCCTTTACCGAGGAAGGAATCACCAATTTTTTGACGGCGGTATTTTTCAAACTGTACCAGCCGATTTTCTTCACACTGTTCGGGATGGTGATACTGGTAACCTTTTTGCAATCTTCAAAGGCATTGTTAGAAATCGAAGTCACGCCTTTTTTGATGATAATCTTCTTAATCTTTTTCTTTTGTTTTTTCGTAAGCTTAAAATTCGATGGCATTGCTCCGGTTCCGGACACCGTAAGTGTTGTTCCTTTTACCGTCACCTTCACCTTAGACTTGGACGCAGCCTGAACATTTTTTGACTGCACACCGGTCATGACGCCGGCGACAAGCATGAATGTCAATACTGATAGACAAATTTTCTTTTTCATAGCATCTCCCCCAATCATTTTTTGCTTTTGTAATAATAAAACGAGTAAACAATGCGAAATGTTGCATTTATTTTATATATTTTAAAATTTTTCAAAAACAGACAATGATTTGAATTTTTTGTCTGTATGAGATGAGAAATAAACTCCCACCACACGAGAAAGCTCGTGCAGAATATTTTCCCCCACCGTAAAGGTATAAAGTTTTTCTATGGGCGAGGAGAGAATACGCTGCATGGTGTAAATGGTAGTTTCTGACAAGGTAATTCCACTTCGCCCGTCATGACATTGCTCACAGACAATCCCGGCGTCCCCCACATAAAAATGATGAAGTCCCTCTGTTCCACCGCACCGGATACATTCAAAAATGCGGGGAGCCTCACCTTGAATCCCCAGCATTTTAAATTCATATATGTAACGTACCAGTTCCCTCGGCAGGGACGGTACGGTCAACGCCCGTAAGGAAGCGTACAAAAGATTCAATTCCTTTGCTGCCTCCAGTCCTTCTCTCGTAAAATAATCTGCCACCTCACAAAAGTATAGTGCCATGTACAGAGCATCCAAATCTTTTCTCAATTCCGGGAAAAAGTTTTTTACCTCCACCTGCTCAATGGTATAAGAATCCCGCCCCCGGTAAACAAAAAATTCTCCGAAGGTAAATGGTTCCGTCGCCGCCGATAACGGACTTTTGGGACGTCTTGCCCCTCTGGCGAAGGCGGAGAATCTGCCCCGTTCCCTCGTCAGAAGAACAATGCGCTTATCATATTCACCAATGGTAGCTGCCGACAGCACCATGCCCATTACTCGTTCTTTCACGCAATTCCCTCTCTTCTCCTGCCCTGTCTCTCAGGCAATTGTCACCACCACTGCGGTTACTGGCATAATTTAAATAATCTGACACCTTTCCGGTACTGGCAAAAGTGTTCCAACTCTTTTCGTTCTCCATGTTCTTCCTCCTATCGTAATTTCTAATGATAGGATGTCCGCCGAAAAGGTTTCCTATGCTTTTTTGACAAAAAGCGGCTCTGGTACTTTATGCCATTCACTCTTTATCCCGAAAGCCAAAGTTTTTCAAAAGATAATCGCTGTCCCGCCAGTCTTTCTTTACTTTAACCCAAAGTTTCAGATTTACTTTTGCCTGCAAAAAGTCCTCGATATCTTCTCTTGCATTGGTGCCGATTTTTTTCAGCATACTGCCCTGCTTGCCGATAATAATTCCTTTGTGGGAATCTCTCTCGCAAATAATCGTGGCGTCAATGTCTACCATGGCACGTTTGCCGGGACGGTCTTTCATCTGCTCGATTGACACGGCAATTCCATGGGGGATTTCGTCAGACAAAAGACGCAGTGCTTTTTCACGAATTAACTCTGCCACAATCTGTCGTTCCGGCTGGTCGGTAATGGTGTCCTCGTCATAGTATTGAGGACCTTCCTCGAGATAAGCAAACATGGTAGTAAGTAAGTCTTCTACCCCATCTCCATTACTGGCAGACACCGGAACAATCTCCGCAAAATCAAGAATGTCTTTATAGGCGTCAATGTATTCCAGAAGTTCTGCTTTCTTCACTGTATCGATTTTGTTCATAACAAGTATTACCGGTGCTTTTGACTTCTGCAAGGTCTCTGCGATATGGCGTTCCCCCTTTCCGATGAAAGAGGTCGGTTCCACCAGCCACAGCACCAAATCTACTTCTTTGAAGGTACTCTCTGCTGCATTTACCATGTATTCGCCCAGTTTATTTTTTGCTTTGTGAATTCCCGGTGTATCTAGGAAAACAATCTGTCCCCGATTGTCGTGATACACTGTCTGAATCCGGTTTCTCGTTGTCTGTGGTTTGTTTGACGTGATGGCAATTTTTTGACCAATCATCCGATTCATCAACGTAGATTTCCCGACATTCGGTCTCCCAATCAGCGTCACAAAGCCTGATTTGTAATTCTCACTCATTCATTATCCTCCCTGCTTTATATCAACATCGCACTCACCGATAAAGTGTAAAGCAGTCAGTTTTTGTTTTCTAGTAAATCTGCAAGGATGGCAAGCGTCAAAACCGTCTTGTCTCATGTTAAACTCGATTAAATAGAATTTTGTTGCTACGCAACATTGGGGATTGAAAATGTCAGAATGAATATGCCAGCATATTATCTGACATTTTCAATCCCCAAAACTACGTGTAAATTCTATTTAATCTCAAACAAAACATTCGACATCGACAAAGACGCTTGCTATCCTTACGATTTACACGAAAACAAAAGAACTGCTTTACGCTTTATCGGTTCGTGCTCTTTGTCACTAACTCGACGGTAACGATTTGATAACTTCTTTTATTGCTCTCATGATTTTGTCTGTAAATATTGTCATTTTTCTGTTGACAATGTGCAGTTATGTATTTTGTCTGAAAGTCTTCCGACATCAGCACGTAGTGCTATACAAGAGAATTTACCACATTCATGCTTGCATGAAAATGTGGTAATTCTTCTTGTATAATACGGCATAGCCGTTGATGTCGGAACAGACTTGAGTTTATACATAACAAGCCGTTGTCGTCAACAGAAAAATACAATTTATTTACACAAAATCATGTCCGCAATAAAAAAAGTTATCAAATCCGTTACCGTTTTACTTCAGTGTGCGGACAGCACCGAACAATTCTTTTGCCTGCTGCACTTTTTCTTCGCCGCCGAGGACGCAGATTTTTCCGTCGGACAGCAGTGCCTCTACCATGGCGGCTGCCATCCGGATTTTTTCATTGTCTGTGGCAAGCACCTCATCTCGTTCTCTCTGCTTATCCTCAAAGGTAACACCCGTCATGTAGGCGGCGAAGGAACGTTCGCCTGCCCCTCGTGGTGTCAGCGGTATATCCATATCACTAATCGTTCCAATGATATATTTCATCATGTCCCGTTCGTCCACATCAAAACTTCTTAAATACTCCGGAACACCTTTGTAAACATTATTCGTCTCGCTAAGATTCGGATCCCGGTAAGAAACCATATAGCCGATTCCCGTATCCATGAACGCACACATAACACCGTAAGCGCCGCCCTTCACACGAACCTCATTCCACAAGTAATCGTAACTGAGAATCGTCTTAACCATTTTAAAGGTTCCACTGTAAGAAATCCCCTGTTTACCAAAGTCTCCTGTTCGTGCCACATACTGAACTTTGCTGGCTGTCTTAAAGCCTTCGTTGAGGTCAAAATGCGCACCCTTCCACAGCGGCTCCGGCATAGCACTGTCCGTTGTCTTCTCCACCGCTGACAAAAATGCCGGAATTTCC
Organism: uncultured Eubacterium sp.; assembly: GCA_964518785.1. Lineage (GTDB taxonomy): Bacteria > Bacillota > Clostridia > Lachnospirales > Lachnospiraceae > Eubacterium_F. Next base: position 2,653 of record CAZFHT010000089.1, on the reverse strand, counting down.
TTATCTAAAACAGCATATCCCTCCGGGTCAGCCGTTACACTCACCAACATTCTCTCTCTCGTGAAAATGTTTTTAGCCAGTCCCTCCAGCACAGCAATCAAATTTTTCTTTCGGTCGTCAAAGTGGTCATCCAAATCACAAATGAAATCATAGTACGCAATTCCCCGTATTTGCTCAATGTAATAATATTGTTCCTGCAAATACGAAAGTCCCCGCCATGCCGCTGAACTGTGACCGGACGCCTGAAGGGACGCTTGTTTCCCAGAGCGTACCTCCCCGATTATTTCCCGCAGACGTTTTTCATCATCCAAATGCGTATGATTCAACATTTCCTGAATCAGATTCAGCACATACCCGGTTTCCGAATACAGCACCTTTGCAGAAACTTCCAAGTTGAGGCTGTAAGCTCCCGTTTTCCGGTTCGTATAACCATCAGCACTGACCGAATAGCCGCCGGCATGAAGAAGAATCTCATCACTCAACTCCAGTTTGTCGTATCGGTCCGTATCCATCCCACCGATTAATTCTGTCAGCAGCCCGATATAAGGTGCGTAATTTTTCAAGTCCTTTACATCAAAAGCCAGACGGATATAATTGATTCCATTGGTAAAAACGTTGTGATAAACCGCAGGGCAGCCCGACAAAGCCTTTTCCTCGATACAAAAAGGTCTTGCCTTTTTCTCAATGTCCTCTCTCTCCAAAATCGGAATGCAAGCAACATTTTCCGGTACATCCGGTTCCTCCTGATAAGCGGTCAGCTCCTTTGTCCGGCGAACCAGTTCCTCTTTTTCCTCCTGACTGAGCGTGGATTTATACTGTTCCAGACGTTCACTTTCTTCTTTGTCCATCAACGCTGTCAGTCCTACCTTCGGCTCCACACTGACAAAGCTGACATGAGAATTATCAAGCAGATACTTCTGAATCATCTTCTCAAAATATCCGGTGCCAATCTGTTTTTTCAAGTAATCAAACGTGTCATTCGGACAAATGTGTACAAAAGGTTTTGTCTCGTCATAAAGCCAGCTGTCAAACATTTGCAGACCATACATAAGCCCTTTCGGGTAAGAACCGTAATCTGCCTCCCGGCTCTGGAATTCCATCGCATTCAAGGCAGCCCGCAAAGATTTTTCATTCATTCCCTCCGCCACAATTTTCTCTAACGTGTCACGAATTACTTTTATAAAATCATCTTTTTGCTCCGGTCTGACATTTTTCGCTATAACAGAGAAAAACGGCTGCTTAATGCTTGTTTCATACATACAATCAATCTCGCTGCCAATCCCAGCGTCCAAAAGTGCCTGTTTCAACGGTGCTCCAACAGAATCCACCAGTACATGGTCAAGAATGCGAAATGCCCGGTACAAGTGGGAATCCAGCGAATCCTTCAAGACTACATTATAACTGAAATAAGCTTTTCCCTCGGTGTCGTCCCCCTCTGTGACCGAGTAAAAACCATACTCCTCCCGCATTTTCTCAAAAGGCTTCTGGTCAGCAATCCGGGAATCCACCTCCAAATAATCAAATTTACTGAGGTACTCCTCATCAATCCAGTTCAATTTTTCTTCCATGTCCATGTCGCCGTACAGGTAAATGTAACTGTTAGACGGATGATAATATTTTCCATGAAAATCCAGATAATCCTCGTAAGTCAGATTAGGAATATCTACCGGGTCTCCCCCGGACTCCACTCCATAGCAGGTATCAGGGAACAGGGACTGCTGGATATTACGGGCAAGCAGCTGGTCCGGCGAAGAAAATACGCCCTTCATCTCATTGAACACAACACCATTGTATTTCAGCGGTGCCTCCGGGCTTTCCAGTTCGTAATGCCATCCCTCCTGACGGAAGATTTTTTCCTCTTTGTAAATGTTCGGATAAAAAACAGCGTCCAGATATACATTCATCAAATTCTGAAAATCTTTTTGATTGCAGCTCGCCACCGGATAAACGGTTTTGTCCGGGTACGTCATGGCATTTAAAAATGTATTCAAAGAACCTTTGGCAAGCTCAATAAAAGGGTCCTTGACCGGAAAATTCTTTGAGCCGCATAATACAGTATGTTCGACAATGTGCGCAACACCGGTGGAATCCTTCGGTGGTGTGCGGAAACCAATGGTAAACACTTTGTTGTCGTCATCATTTTCAATCAGGGCAACCTTCGCCTTTGTCTTTTTGTGCTCCAACAGATAACCAATACTGTTTAATTCCGTTAAGTTTTGTTTCTCAATTAATTCGTATGCTTTACAATTTTCTAATTTCATTCCATGTCTCCAAATTCTTACATTATTAAGGTAGTTCATATAACTGGCGTTACTGTTCAGAGAACCGCCCTACATTCGCACTAATATTTCCATACAATAAAAAACATTGTACGGAAATATTAGTGCTCATTAGGGGCGGTTCCTCTGTTCGAGGTGTTACAAGATACGATAATCACTTTTACGTGCAAGCACGACAAGTTCTTATCGTATCCCGTAACCCTCTGAACAGTAACTTGGTGGTAATATTGTAACCTATTTTCTGAAAACCATCAAGTAGTGCAAAAATCTTTTGACTTTTATTTTCCATTATGTTATTGTAGATACGTGTTAAATATTTTTTTAGGAGGCAAAACACATGAAAGGTACAGTTAAATGGTTTAATGCAAAAAAAG
>CAZFHT010000088.1:0-8261 GCA_964518785.1 uncultured Eubacterium sp. | reverse complement strand
GGCAAACTTCCGGAGGATGGCGAGCTGATTAAGACGATTGTTACGTCTAACATGGTAGATGCCATGGCAAAACATTATGGAATTAAAGTGACGGAGTGCCTTACCGGATTCAAGTGGATTGGCAAGGAAATTCTTCGCATGGAGACAAGCGGTAAGGGACACTATCTCTTTGGCTTTGAGGAAAGCTACGGCTGTCTTATCGGAACCCATGCAAGGGATAAGGACGCTATTGTGGCGACGATGGCTTTGTGTGAGGCAGCAGCTTATTATAAACTCCGAGGCAAAACAATATGGGATGCCATGCTCGAGATGTACGAGAAATACGGCTATTACAAAGACAATGTAATCGCCATTTCCCACAAGGGAATTGAAGGACTTGCTAAGATTAAGTCCATTATGGATAATCTTCGCCAGAATCCGCCGACGGAATTTGGCGGCTATCAGGTGACGGCATTCCGCGATTATCAGGAGGACATCATCAAGGATATGGCTACCGGGGAGACAAAGCCGACTGGCATTCCGAAATCAAACGTTCTGTATTTTGAATTGACGGAGGATGCATGGCTGTGTGTTCGCCCTTCCGGTACGGAACCGAAGATTAAGGTTTACTTTGGGGTAGTCGGAAAAGATTTAGAGGATGCAGATAAGAAATCAGAGGAACTGGCAGGAATCGTGAAGGAGCTGCTGGACAGATTGGGATAAAAAAGACAGGACAGGGGGCACTGGCTGGTGCTCCCTCAATGTCATAATCATATGGAGGGGATATCTTATGAACCAGTATCTGAGCCAATGGGCTGAAGATTTATCACATGAGATTAAGGAACTGAAAAAGGGCGTGTTAAATGCACCACAACATCTGCTTGGCTGTCATATTCATAAAGGGACAGGCGTACAGGTTATTGCGGCATATCGCCCTTGTGCTAAGGAAATGTGGGTGCTGAATGGCAAAGGGGAAGTGGTTTCAGAGATGGAGCCAATGGAAACAGAGGGATTGTTCTGCACCGCCATTGAAAAAAAGAGTAAATTTTTGAAAAAATATTCTTTCCGTATCAAATATGGTGAGAATGACATTATAGATATTTATGACCCTTATGCTTATGAGGGAACGATTACGGACTTTGACCGATACATTTTTGGCGAGGGAAAAAATTATAAAATATATGATAAGCTGGGTGCTCACCTTGAGACCATCAATGGAGTGTCCGGTACGAGATTTGCTGTGTGGGCGCCACACGCCCGCAGCGTCAGTGTTATCGGTGATTTTAATATGTGGGATGGCCGCCTTCACAAAATGATGCTCCAAGGTGAAAGCGGTATTTATGAGCTGTTTGTTCCGGGGGCGTGGGAAGGAGCAGCCTATAAATATGAGATTGTTGCACAAGACGGCGAACATCTTTACAAGACGGATCCTTACGGAAATTATGCCGAATTGCGTCCCGGCAATGCCTCACGTATAGCTTCACTTGAGGGATACGATTGGCAGGACGGAGATTATCAGAAAGCACTCAGAAAAAAAACGAAGGAAAAGCGGGAACGGGAACCGATGAACATTTATGAAGTTCATCTGGCGTCATGGAAAAAGCGTGTAGAAGCTGATGATAATGGCAATTACAGTTATGGTGAACTGGCAAAAATGCTCGGAGATTATGTTGAGGAAATGGGGTATACCCATATTGAACTGATGGGAATTGCCGAGTACCCTTTTGATGGTTCGTGGGGTTATCAGGTAGGTTGTTATTATGCACCGACAAGCCGTTATGGTGGACCGAAGGATTTCATGTATTTTGTGGATGAAATGCACAAAAGAGGGATTCAGGTTATTCTTGACTGGGTTCCGGCACATTTTCCGAAAGACGCCCACTGCCTTGGTAATTTTGATGGACAGGCTTTGTACGAGCATCCGGACCGCCGCCGGGGGGAACACCCGGATTGGGGGACGTATATTTTTGATTACGGAAGAAAAGAAGTCAAGAATTTCCTCGTGGCAAATGCTCTGTTCTGGGTTGAGAAATTCCACATTGACGGACTACGTGTAGACGCTGTGGCATCCATGCTTTATTTGGACTACGGAAAGCAGGATGGTCAATGGCTGCCAAATAAGGATGGCGGAAATGAGCATTATGAGGCGGTAGAATTTTTGCAGCAGCTTAATACGGTTATGGCACAGGAATATCCGGGTGCTTACATTATCGCAGAGGAATCAACGGCATGGCCGGCTGTCACCGGAGCTGTAGAAAAGAATGGACTTGGCTTTTCTTATAAATGGAACATGGGCTGGATGAATGATTTTCTTGAATATATGAAACTGGACCCTTACTTTAAGCAGTTCCACCACGACCAATTGTGTTTCAGCATTGACTATTACCTCAGTGAAAAATATATCCTTGTTTTGTCCCATGACGAAGTGGTTCATGGTAAATGCTCTCTCTGGAATAAAATGCCTGGACTGGAGGGGGACAAGTATGCGGCTCTCCGGGCAGCTTATGGTTTTATGTACGGACATCCGGGCAAGAAACTTTTGTTTATGGGACAAGAGTTCGCTCAGAAGAGAGAGTGGGCAGAGTACCGCAGTCTGGACTGGTTCCTGATGGATGAGGATATCCGGCACAAGCAGATGCAGGACTATATTAAGGAATTTAACAGGCTGTACCGGGAATACGACGCCCTATACTACAATGATTTTGATGTTATGGGATTTGAGTGGATGGACTGCTCCCGCCCGGAAACCAGCACAGTGGCGTTTGTCCGCCGGGGCAGAACCTCGAAAAATCAGTTGATGTTTGTGCTGAACTTCACTCCGGTTGCCCATGAGGTTTACAAGGTGAAAGCACCATGTAAGGGAAAATTTACGGAAATTCTGAATTCGGATGATGAGAAGTTTGGAGGAGAAGGACGGCTGAACAAAAAACCGGTTACTGCGAAGGAAGTGGAAATCGAAGACGAAAAAGGCGAGAAGAAGAAACGCTATGAAATAGAAATTTATCTGCCGCCATTGTCGGTAGTCGTGCTGAAGTATGATTACCGGGGATAATCGTTTAATTGAGTTTGCGGAGAAGGTATAAAATTAAGATGTCGTTTTGCATTGGAAAAGGTGCAAAACGACATCTTTGCTTACATAAATAAACAAATGATGTTAGAGAGAAGAAGTTGTATTCACAAATCCCCTGAATCCTTTTTCTACTGTTTTTCTTGGAACCATAATCTGGTGTTGGCAGCCGAGACATTTTAAACGGAAATCCATGCCGACACGCAGTATCTCCCAACGGTTCTCACCACAAGGGTGATTTTTTTTCATTTTGATTACTTGTCCTACAGAAAAATCCATATATTGTTCTCCCTTCGGATTATTCCCTGCCTGTTGGGGCGGGTTCGCAGTTATTATACCGTTATTTTTTTTAACTCTCAACTGTTTTTTGATAAAAAGGGATAAAATAGACATTGTTATTTTCATGTAAATTCTTTATACTGTAGGTAGAGGTTGTACAAGACTTGAAACACAAATTTTTCGTGGGTAAAACAGTTATATGAGGGGTGAATGATATGGAAACGGCATATTTAAGTAGTCAGGGAAGGTACACATTATTTAAGTATAAAGATACGCAACTAAAATTTATCGCACCATATTCTTTGGAAAGATATGAGAAGATAGTTGATTGGAATCATGGGTATCTGGTCGTTCTGGCAAAATACAGTCATAATAAAGAATTGGAGGAAGAATATATTGATTTGATTCCTGTTTTGAAAGCACTGTATATGGATGAGGAGAAATTTTTGAATCCTATAAAAAAAGTGGAGGTGCGTTATGCCTAGTATAGAAATGATAGCTGATAAGGCAGATGTGATAATATCAGGATATGCTATTACAAAGGGTGATGAGGGAATACAGGTTTTCAATCTTAATAATGCGGTTGGTGCTGCTGTATTTCGGAAAGATGGAACTCTTATTGAAACTAATATGGATGATATAGAACTGGTGATAGCAAAGGAGTATTTGCTCAGCAGCTTGAAGTACATGGAGGAGTGAAAATGAAAAAATTTATCATTACATTATTCGTGTTGGCGTTGGTAGTCAGTGGAGTGGGCGTATCTGCGACGAATCCGGTGAAGGCAGAGGAGGTATCTTGGGACAAGATATGCATTGTGCTGGATCCGGGGCATGGCGGCAGCGACAGTGGGACGGTAGAGAAAACGGACGCAGGAGTAACCGGGATAACGGAGAAGGAATCTACCTTAAAGGTGGCACAGTATGCCAAGGCGGCTTTGGAGGAGGATGGACATTTTGAGGTGTATCTTACCAGAGAAGAGGACAGTGCGGTTTCTTTGGCAGAACGGGCGGCGTTTGCCAGAGATAAAGAGGCAGATGTTCTGGTCAGTATCCATTTCAACTCCGCAACCTCCACAGAGGCAAATGGGGCGGAGGTTTGGCAATCCGTTCTTCCAAAATACCAGATAACATCTCTGCCACAGCAGATTTTGGACAGCATAAAGGAAAAGACGGGGTTGAACATAACTCGTGGTGTGAAAACAAAAGAAAGCGGAGCCGCTGATTATTGGAATGATACGGCGAACTGGGATACGAAAGCCAATACCGGCACACTGGCGGACTACTACGGACTGATTCGCGGCGGTGCTAAATGGGCGATTCCGTCCATGATTGTGGAGCATGCCTTTATTTCTAATCAAGTGGATTTGGCATATCTGAAACAAGCGGAGGACGTTGGGTTGAAAGCATTGGGAGAGGCAGACGCCGACGCACTGATAAAATTTTATACAAATCATGACCACAGCTACGGAGAAGTTGAAACAGAATACCCTGTTTCCTGCGTGTCAGCAGGAAGACAAGCACAGCATTGTAGCATTTGTAAAGCAAAGAAAAATGTGAGTGCGCTGGCAGCACAACCGGACGCTAATGCACATTGTGTCGATTCTTACAGCGTTGTGACAAAGGCAACCACAACGAAAGAGGGAAGTGAGCAGGGAAAATGTATTTACTGCGGCAAGACGCTGACGAGGACGATTCCGAAACTGCAAGCTGCGGTTAATACGACGGCAAATACGCAGAGTACAAAAGCACAGACGACAAGTGTCTCCACGAAAATTACCGTCAAAAAAGCGTCGGTGAGTAAGGTGAAAAAGAAAAAACAGACGGTCACTGTGACAGCAAAGAAAATCAGTGGAGTTGCCGGATATCAGTACCGATACGGCAGTAACAAAAAGCTGACGAAAAATAAAAAGACTGTAAATAAGAAAAGCAGCAAATTAACTGTGAAAAAGTGGAAAAAGAAAACGTTCTACGTCAAAGTCCGGGCATTTAAGTATAAGGAAAACGGAACGAAAGTGTACGGTGCGTGGAGTGCGGTGAAAAAAGCACAGAATTAGAGAATTTGAGATGGGGTAAATTTTCGTTGCGATATTTAAAAAAATAGGGTAAACTATTAGTCAGGAAAAGGTTCGGGTGAGTGGGTAAACGAAACGGTTACAGGCAGAAACAATATGGTATGAGGAAAGGAGCATGGACATGAGGAGAGTTGCTTTTTTGACCAGTGGCGGCGACTGTCAGGCATTGAACGCTACCATGAGGGGTGTTGCAAAGACGCTTTACAATGCAGACCCGGATACTGAGATTATCGGCATTTTAGAAGGGTATAAGGGTTTGATGTATGAACGGTATATCAAAATGAAACCTTCTGATTTTTCCGGTATATTGACAGAGGGCGGAACGATTCTTGGTTCTTCCCGCCAGCCATTTAAGAATATGAGAAAACCCGACGCCAATGGAATGGACAAGGTACTCGCCATGGTGAATACCTACAAAAAGTTAAAGCTGGATTGTCTTGTTATCCTTGGCGGCAATGGAACGCAGAAGTCGGCAAATATGCTGCGTGAGGAAGGTCTGAATGTCGTAGGTTTGCCGAAAACTATTGACAACGATATATGGGGAACGGACATGACCTTTGGGTTTCAAAGTGCAGTGGACATTGCCACCGCAGCCATTGATTGTATTCATACCACCGCTTATTCGCATGGGCGGGTGTTTATCGTAGAAGTCATGGGACACAAGGTTGGCTGGCTGACACTTCATGCCGGCATTGCCGGAGGGGCAGATGTAATTCTTCTTCCGGAGATTCCGTATGATTTGGACGCCGTTGTCAATGCGATTCAGAGAAGAACAGACCAAGGCAAACGGTTTTCGATTCTCGCTGTGGCAGAGGGTGCGATTTCAAAAGAAGATGCGGCACTTTCTAAAAAAGAATTGAAAGCGAAACTGAAAAACAATCCTTATCCGAGTGTTTCCTATAAAATCGGTGCGGAGATTCAGGAGAGAACCGGACAAGAGATACGTATTACAGTGCCGGGACATACCCAGCGTGGCGGCAGTCCTTGTGCGTATGACCGGGTGATTTCCAGTCGTCTTGGTGCGGCGGCAGCAAAATTAATTTTGCAGGAGAAATACGGTTATATGGTAGGTTTCAAAAATGATGAGATTGTGCCGATTCCTCTTGAGGAAGTGGCAGGTCGGTTAAAAACGGTAGATCCCGATTCTTCTATTATAAAAGAGGCAAAGGGACTCGGTATTAGTTTTGGAGATGAATAATGGCTTATCAGGCATTATATAGAAAATACCGCCCCCGCGATTTTTCAAATGTCAAGGGGCAGGAACATATTGTAACAACGCTGACCAATCAGATTCAAGCGGACCGGATTGGTCACGCCTATTTATTCTGCGGCACAAGAGGTACGGGAAAGACGACAGTGGCGAAAATTTTTGCCAAGGCGGTAAACTGTGAAAATCCGGGGCCGAACGGACCTTGCGGTGAATGTGCCATGTGTAGGGCAATAGAGGAAAAAACCTCCATGAATGTCGTGGAGATTGATGCGGCGTCCAATAACCGGGTAGATGATATACGGCAGGTCATTGACGAGGTGCAGTATTCTCCGGCAGAGGGGCGTTATAAAGTGTATATTATCGATGAGGTTCATATGCTTTCGGTCAGTGCCTTTAATGCACTGCTGAAAACCTTAGAGGAGCCGCCGTCCTATCTGATTTTTATTTTGGCAACGACAGAGGTGCATAAGATTCCATTGACGATTTTATCCCGCTGCCAGCGTTATGATTTTAAACGAATCGGCGTGGAGACGATAGCGGGACGGTTGAGAGAGCTGTTAGACCGAGAGGATATTCAGGCAGAGGACAGAGCATTGTTGTACATTGCCAGACAGGCGGACGGCGCCCTCCGAGACGGGCTCAGCTTATTGGAACAATGTATTTCCTTTTATTTTGGTCAGGAGTTGACCTACGAGAAGGTATTGAAGGTGCTGGGGGCAGTAGACCACAGCGTCTATCATGAGCTGATGGAATCGCTTGTACAAAATCGGGTAGACGGCGTCGTTTTGGTTATCAGCAAGGTGGTTGAGCAGGGCAAAGACCTCACCCAGTTTACCAACGAATTTGTCTGGTACCTGAGAAATCTTCTGGTAGTAAAGACAGCCGAGGATGCGGGCAGTCTGGTGGATATGTCGGAGGAAAATTTGCAAGAGTTACAAAGGTATGCCGAAAAAATCGAGCTGCCGGTGATTTTCCGCTATATCCGTATTCTTTCAGAGCTTGCCAACGAAATGAAGTATGGCAACAATAAGCGGGTTTTACTGGAGGTGGCGTTGGTGAAACTGTGCCGTCCTCAGATGGAGAAGGACTATGACTCGCTGGTGAACCGAATGAGCAATCTGGAACAGACGAACGAGGAGTTACAAGATGCGTTAGAGTCGGGAACGTTGTCGGTGGCGGCAGCACCGGGAGGGGCGGCTGGTACAGCGGCTCCGGTGCCGAAAAAAGAGATTCGCCCGGAGGCAGTGCCGGAGGATGTGCGGGACGTGGTTTCCAACTGGCGTCAGATTCTCAGCCGTCTGAATCCGATATCCCGGAGAATGTTAGAGGATGTAAGGCTGTCGGTGTCCGACGCCGGAGCGTTGGTGATGGCATTTTCGCAGGAAACGACGGCGGAGTATTTTAAAAAGGAAGAAAATACGGATGAATTAATCGAGGTGGCAGGACAGCTTACGGGCAAGGAGATAAAACTGGATGTCCGATTTACAGAAAGCAGGCAGGAAATGAATGCATTGCCGGAGCTTCGGAATATAATAAAAAATGTAGAGATTGAAATTTTAGATTAAATTTTACTTGTAAAATTTTTTCACCAAAAAAGTTTTTGCAAAAAATGGAGGTAAGAACAAATGGCTAGAAGAGGTGGATTTCAGGGCGG
>CAZFHT010000087.1:0-8267 GCA_964518785.1 uncultured Eubacterium sp. | reverse complement strand
TTCCACCAAATTTAACTACTTTTTTCATGATAACCTCTCCAATATTATTTCTAGTAAATCTTGTGTACCCTCTGAACAGTAACACGTTTTTTTTATCTTTTCAAGGTTTTTTTAAGAAAATATGCTAGGATGGGAGGTTTTGTGCTATACTGATGGAAAAGTTTTCGTACAATACTTTGATATGAGGAGGCGGCTCATGGAAAATATTACATTATACGGGATTGAATATTATAAAAAAAGTATTTTTAAGGGAAGCTACAGGGGAATGTGCTTTCGCATTGGGAAAAGGGAGGATAAGGAGAATCCCGAAACTCCTCCAGTGCTGGCTGCCACAGCGTGGAAAGGACCTTACATATTAGAAAAGACAGAAGAAGAACCCCTCGTCCGGGAGTTCCCATTTACCGAGGAGGGACTGCGGGAGGCAGAGGAGTGGCTGACGCAGACGCAGAAACTTCTGGCTTGAATCTGAAGGGTCAATGTGCTAAAATACAGAGGTTGCAGGACGAATATATAAGTGGAAAAGAGGTTATATATCATGACGAAAATAGATATTTTTTCAGGATTTTTAGGAGCTGGTAAAACTACTCTCATTAAGAAACTGATTCAGGAGGCTTTTGTCGGTGAACAGCTTGTGCTGATTGAAAATGAGTTTGGTGAGATTGGTATTGACGGAGGATTTTTGAAAGACTCCGGAATTAACATTACGGAAATGAATTCGGGATGTATCTGCTGCTCACTGGTAGGAGACTTTGGCACAGCGTTACAGGAGGTGTTGGATAAGTATCATCCGGACCGCATTATCATTGAGCCATCCGGAGTTGGCAAGCTGTCGGATGTCATTCGTGCGGTCTCCGGCGTGATGGAGAACAACCCGGAGGTGGAGATGAATGGGTATGTCACTGTTGCGGACGCCACAAAGTGCAAGATGTATATGAAGAACTTTGGTGAGTTTTACAACAATCAGATTGAATACGCAAAGACAATTGTTCTCAGCCGTACCGGGAAAATATCAGATGAAAAGCTGGAGGCAGCACTTTCTCTCATTAAGGAGAAAAACAGCAAGGCGTCGATTATTACCACACCTTGGGAGGAAATTGACGGCAAGCAGATTCTCAGTGCAATCCAGCAGGACCATTCCATGGAGTTGGAGCTGATGGAGGAAGAAGATGTGTGTCCGGAGTGTGGTCATCATCATGACCATGACCACGAGCACGAACACCATCACCATCACGAGCATGACCATGAGCATGAACATCATCACGAGCATGAGCACGAACACGAGCATGAGCACGACCACGACCATGAGTGTGGCTGTGGACATGACCACCACCATCATCACCACGCTGATGACGTATTTACCAGTCTGGGGATGGAGAGTGCTCACAAATATTCCGAGGAAGAATTACAGGATATATTGAAAAAGATGTCAGAGGAGGACGCCGGATTTGGAAAGATTCTTCGTGCGAAGGGAATTGTTCCTGCTGTGGAGGGAGAGTGGTTCCACTTCGACCTTGTTCCGGGAGAATATGAGATACGCCGCGGCAGTGCTGATTACACCGGACGGCTTTGTGTCATTGGTGCGGAGTTGAAGGAAGAAGAAATCAAAACCCTATTTCGTTCTTGACGAAATTTTTCACTCGTGAATGAAATTTTTCGCTCGTAACAATATCCCAAAGGAGGAACCCCTATGTTTGGCAATCGAGATATACCGACTTATCTTTTTACCGGATTTCTGGAGAGTGGAAAAAGCACTTGTATCAAGGAAGTTCTGGAAGAAGGAAATTTTGAAGATGGACTGAAAACCCTTTATATTATGACAGAAGAAGGAGAGGAAGAGATAGACGAAAATCTCCTCGCCTACAACAAAGTTACGACTGTGGTTATTGAGGAAGAAGACGATTTGACAGAGGAAAAATGTCTTGCTTTGTACAAGGAACACAAACCTGCTCGTGTTGTCATAGAAGTAAATGGTATGTGGGATATGGCAAAACTTTTAAATGAGACGCTGCCGGAGAACTGGGTTGTGGTGCAGACATTTACAACGGTAAATGCCGAGACCTACCAGATGTATATAAACAACATGAAGTCTCTGCTGATGGCACATTTTCAGCAGTCGGATTTGGTTATTTTTAACCGCTGCCGCCCGGATATGGATAAGGCGTCCATGCGTCGGAGTGTGAAGGCGATTAACCGTCAGGCGCAGGTGCTTTTTGAGTCCGAGGACGGAGGCGTGGAGAGCAATATTCAAGAGGAGCTTCCATACGACATCAACGCCAGTGAGATTGAGCTGGAGGATGATGACTTTGGTCTCTGGTATCTGGATGTCAGTGAGAATCCGGAAAGATACGAGGGCAAGACGATTATTTTCAAGGGACAGGTTTACCGAAACCGGACGTTCCCAAGGGATGCCTTTGTTCCGGCAAGGGCAGCGATGACCTGCTGTGCTGATGATATTGCGAAAATCGGATTTATCTGTCATTATAAGGACGCACAAAAATTTGCCACTGACGACTGGGTGACGGTCCGAGTGAAGGTGAAACCGGAATTTTCTAAGAAAAATCAAGGTCTTTACCCGGTTTTGTGGGCAGATAACGTAGAATCTGCGCAGCCGCCAAAAGAAGAGGTTGTGTATTTCAGCTAGGTTATGGTATGATAGAGAAAACAAGGATTAGGAGGAAGAAAAGATGGCTAAAATTCAGATGAAAACTCCGTTGGTAGAGATGGACGGAGACGAGATGACTCGAATTTTGTGGAAGATGATTAAGGATGAGTTATTGTTACCATATATTGATTTGAAAACAGAATACTATGATTTGGGACTGGAATACAGGAACGAAACGAATGACCAGGTGACCATAGACTCTGCTGAGGCTACAAAGAAATACGGCGTGGCAGTGAAGTGTGCGACCATTACGCCGAACGCAGCCCGCATGACCGAGTATGACTTAAAAGAAATGTGGAAGTCACCAAACGGCACGATTCGTGCCGCACTGGACGGAACCGTTTTTCGTGCACCGATTCAGGTAAAGGGAATTGAGCCATGTGTGAAGAACTGGAAGAAACCGATTACGCTGGCACGTCATGCCTACGGTGATGTTTATAAAAATACCGAGATTAAAGTTCCGGGACCGGGAAAAGCAGAGCTTGTCTTTACAGGAGAAGACGGAACCGAAATTCGTGAAGTGATTCATAATTTTGATGGTGCCGGAATCATTCAGGGAATCCATAATACGGACAAATCCATTACCAGCTTTGCCAGAGCCTGCTTTAGTTACGCACTGGACACGAAACAGGATTTGTGGTTTGCAACAAAGGACACGATTTCGAAAAAATATGACCATAATTTTAAAGATATTTTTCAGGATATTTACGAGAAGGAGTACAAGGATAAATTTGAGGCAGCAGGTCTTGAGTATTTCTACACCTTGATTGATGACGCAGTGGCTCGTGTCATGAAGACAGAAGGCGGATTTATCTGGGCTTGTAAGAACTATGATGGAGACGTAATGAGTGACATGGTTTCCTCTGCCTGCGGCTCCCTCGCCATGATGACTTCTGTTCTGGTATCGCCGGACGGCGTTTACGAGTATGAGGCGGCTCATGGTACGGTTCAGCGTCATTATTACAAACATCTGAAAGGGGAGGAGACTTCTACAAACTCGGTTGCCACGATTTTTGCATGGACCGGTGCCCTTCGCAAGAGGGGAGAACTGGACGAGATTCCGGAGTTGGTGGAATTTGCCGACAAACTGGAGAAGGCGACGCTCAAAACCATTGAGGATGGGAAGATGACAAAGGATTTGGCACTGATTACTTCTCTGGAAAATGTCACTGTGCTGAACAGCGAGAATTTCATTAAAGCCATTCGGGAAACTTACGAGGCTTTGTAAAAGATATGTATTGTGAAAGAAAGAACCTTTTTGGAAAAAATCTCTTGAAAGGTTCTCTCTTTTTTTTTATACTAGAGTTAAGTTTTCTTAATAATCGGACATGCTCTGGTTAATAAAAAACGAACTGTACGCTGGGAGGAACGATATGCAGATATGTAGAATTGGTGTCGGAGGGCTGCGGTCTGCGTTGGAGTTGGTGTGGGAAGTGTTTGAAAAATATGAGGTGCCGGATTATGAAGAAATGGGGATTAAGACTTTTCGTCATTTTATTGAGTATGGCAGCATGGTGGAGAGAGTCAATCAAGGCGAAATGAGATTTTGGGGCTGTTATATAAACAACCTGCTTGTCGGTGTGATTGCCCTGAGAACCGGGCAGCACATCAGTCTGCTGTTTGTGAGGGACCGGTTTCATCATCTGGGGGTGGCGAAGAAACTGGTGGAGGTCGCAGAGGACGCAGTGCTGGCGTCAGAGCCGAAGATTCGGGCAGTGACGGTGAATTCCTCGCCCTACGCAGTAGGCTTTTATGAAAAAATGGGCTTTGTTTCACAGGGACCGGAGAAGAAATCTGACGGAATCCGGTTTACGACGATGAGGAAAACGCTATGAAAAAGAAAAAATGGCTGCTGAACGTCCTGCTTGTCCTTTTCGTGCTTGTTTTTGCCGGCTCCGGGGCTTATCTTCTGCGGTATTACCTGAGTGCAAAAAATACGGAAAAGGCGCTGGAGGAGTTGCAGGAGATAAAAGCGGAAAGTGAGCAGGAGGACACCGGAGAAGAAGTGGTGACAGAGGAAGGGTTTTCAATTCTGTCGAGGTACAAAAAGTTATATAAAAAAAATTCAGATTTGGCTGGCTGGATTCAGGTGGACGATACGGTGATTGACTACCCGGTAATGCAGACAAAGAAGGACAATGAGTATTATCTTCACAAAAATTTTCAGAAAAAATATGATGTGAATGGTCTTCCTTTTTTGGATTCCCAATGTGATATGGAGGACAAGGAGAGTAATTTGGTGATTTATGGACATCATATGAAAAGTGGGATGATGTTTGCTCATTTGCTCGATTTCCAGTCAAAGGACTTTTATAAAAAACATAAAAACATTTCATTGGACACGCTGTATGAAAAGCGGGAGTATGAGGTTGTGGCAGCTTTCTATTCTCAGATTTATGAGGAAAATACAGATGCTTTTAAGTATTACGATTATACCGGACATTTGACGGAGAAACAATTTGATACTTATGTGGAGAACATAAGAAAATTATCTTTGTACGATACAGGAATTCTGCCAAAATACGGAGAATCGCTTTTGACACTGGTGACTTGTGCTTATCATACGGAAAATGGCAGGTTTGTTGTGGTGGCGAAACAGAAAAGCTAAAGGATATACGGAGGAGGAAATATGAGTGAATGGCAATTGCGGGAGCTTAGAAAACTGACTGAGTTTGGTGAAAAAGTTGTCCGGTACGAGGAAGATGCGGATTTTATTCTGCTGAGCATGGATGATGATTTTTGCAAAATGCTTGGGTACGGACGGGCAGAGCTTTTTATCACGACGAGGAACCGGGCGAAGGAATTGATTTATCCGCCCGATTTGGAGGTGATTAGCACGAAGGTGCGCCGGGATTTAAAAGAAAAGGGATGTTATGCCGCAAATTTTCGTATGAAAAGAAAAAACGGCGAACTGATTTGGGTGTGGGAAACCGGACAGATTGAGGACGGCATAAATGGAACACGCCAAATCCGGAATCTTGTAGTAAATGTAAATGACGCAGAATTGCTGCGAAAACAGAGGGATACGACGTATGACAATATCCCCGGCGGCGTTGTGCACGTTCTTATAACGAAGACAAATTTTTATGTTCTGTCTGCAAACCGCCGTTATTTTGAAATGCTTGGCACTTCTCCCGATGAGTATCTGGGAAGCTCCGGTATGTATACGTTTCCGGAGGACCGGCAGAAATTGAAGGAGGCTTTGATTCGCTGTGCCGGGTGCAGGGAGCCGGTGGACCATGAATTCCGCTGCTATCGTGGTGATACGGGAGAAATGCGCTGGTTCCGTCTTATCGGGCATTTTTATGAATTACAGGAGGAGGGAAGTGAATATCTCTGTATTCTCACTGACATTACCCAGCGTCAGTACGATATATTTCAACTGGAAAAGGAACGGGAGCGTTACCGCATAGCAATGCGGATTATCGCCAATTTTCTTTTTGAATACCGTCTGGACACCCATAAACTCAGCGTTTACGGAGACGCTAAAAGCAGTCGGTATGTGCCTTGTGTTAGGGATGGCATTTACGAGAACTGGCGTCAGGTCATGGAGGAAAATGACCTTGTGTATCCGGATGACCGAAAAAAACTTTTTTATTTAAGTCAGGCAAATACGACCACTACGGTTCAGGTGCGGCTGCTTGCCTCAGACAAAAAAAGGAGGAAGAATTCTTACCAGTGGTATGAAATCGAAGGCGGTCCGATTCGTGAGGATGGAAATATTGTGTCTATTATCGGAAGTGCCCGCCATATTGCCGAGAAAAAAAGAGAGGGCAAGTGGCAGTTGGAACTGCGGAATATTTATGAGCTGCAAGGGAATAAAACGTATGAGACAGTTTTGGAAATAAAAACGGAAACCGAAGAAATGAAGGGATACTTCATGGACGGTACTTCTTTTGAAGATATTTATCCATCGGACAAGTTTGATTCCTATATCGAATTAACAGCGGTAAATTATATCCATCCGGAAGACCGGGAACGGTTTATCCAGAGCTTTCAACTTCCTCATATGCTTGATATTTTGCAATACAGTAAATCCGAGGAGGTGCTGTTTTTCCGCGCCCGCAAGCCGGGGGAGGAATATCGGTACAAGTGTGTGAGATACAGTTTCCTTGCCAATGATGATGACATTGTAATTCTCAGCACTCAGGATATGAATGAGTTTTATGAGGCACAATTGCAGGAGGAGGCGGCAAACCGAAAAATTCTGGCGAGTGCCATAAATGAGGAGCAGATGTTGGAGGAAATGCGGCAAAATTTCCTTTTGATGTGTTCCCGCGAACTCGCTACACCGCTTTCTTATGTGGAAAAGGGACTGCGTCAGGATGAGGATTCTGTCAGTATAGAGAGTATGCACGATGCCGTTTTGTATATGTCCAATGTACTGGAAAATATCTCTGAGTATGAACAGTTGGGAAAAGAGGATGTCCATTTTGAAGAAAAGCGGTTTGCTCTTGATGATTTGATTCAGAACGTGCTTGACGGCTGTGAAGAAAATGGTAAGAAATGTCAGGTGCCGGTGCGCTGTCACGTGGATATTAAGTGGAAATATTATTATGGAGATGCCATGCGGATTGCCCAGCTTGTGGGAAATATTATCGGGAACAGTATTATGGCGTCACCGTCGAATGATTGTGTTGAGGTGTGGGCGGATGACATGGACCAGGGAGAGGAGAACAGCGTATTTCACATGATTGTGGAGGACTACGGTGTTCCGGTAAATGATTCCTTTTTCGGAAGGGAATATCCGGTGGAAGATGTGAAAATTGAGTCCTTATGGGAACGGAGCCAAAGTGAGTACTTTACCGCCTTTTCTCTTGTGGTCGCAAAGAGATTGACGGAACTGCTGTCCGGGCAGATTCGCCTCACGAGAAAAAAAGATTATATTAATGTGATTGAGGTAATTCTTCCGCTGAAAAAATCCCAGAAGGCGTCAGAGCCTATAGGAGTGGAGTTTAAAAAAGACGAGGGCGGTCAGGAGTTGAGAGATTATTCCCTGCTGCTGATTGAAAGCGAGAACACGCAGGAGAAATTAAACGGTCCCCTTCTTCGTCTCCATGGTGCATGGGTGGAAACTGCGTCCGGCGGAAAAGAGGCGATGGAATTGTGGCTCAACTATCCGCCGAAACGATTTGACGCTGTTTTACTGGATGGAAATTTGGCAGATATGGATTTTCTCGAATTTACGGAATGGTTCAGGAAACAAGACACAAAGGAAAAGAAACAGATTCCGATTATCGTATTGGCAGGAGGTGTTCGGCAGGACGTACTTCAGACGAGTATGCTGTCCGGTGTAAATGTAATTATGCCGAAAACCATTGATATTAAGCGGCTGAAAAATGTTCTGGATATGCTGACCGGGGCGATATGGAACAAATGACGAAAATGGGAAATATTATCAAAAAAGTTTGTGCGTTTTCACTAAAATGAGAAAAAGGTGTTGACATATCAAAAAATAAAACATATAATGCAAACAGAAACGACAAGGGCGTCGGAAACAATTCAATTTGTTTCCGGCGTTTTTTTTGTCGAAAGATTATTGGAGGTGCATTTTATGACAGAAGAGATTATGAGTTATATCAATGACAATCTGTGGGGAATCTGG
>CAZFHT010000086.1:0-8349 GCA_964518785.1 uncultured Eubacterium sp. | reverse complement strand
GATTGCGTGGTTTGAGTACATTGTGACCGACAGTGAGCTAGAGGCACTGGTGCTGGAGTGCAATCTGATTAAAGAACACAGTCCACGCTATAATACGATGCTGAAGGATGGAAAGTCTTATCCGTTTTTAAAAGCTACTGTGGGGGAAGCCTATCCAAGGCTTCTTTTTGCACGTCAGATGAAAAAGGACGGAAGTAAATATTTTGGACCGTTTACGAGTGGGAAAGCGATTCGGGACACGATTGAGCTGGTAAACCAGTTGTATCATTTACGCAGCTGCAACCGGGTTCTTCCAAGGGATACGGGGAAGGAGCGTCCTTGTCTGTATCACCAGATTGGCCAGTGTCCGGCACCTTGTCAGGGGAATGTTTCCAAGGAGGAATATCAGGCATCCTTTGAGGGTGCTTTGAAATTTCTTCAAGGGGATACGAAGGGGCTGATACAAAGTCTGACGGAAAAAATGATGGCTGCCTCGGAGGAAATGAAGTTTGAGGAGGCTGCCCAGTATCGGGATTTGATTCAGAGTGTTCGGCAGGTGACGGAGAAACAGAAAATCACCTCGGAGGACCGGGAGGACAGAGACATCATTGCCATGGCACGAGGGGGCAATGAGGCGGTTGTTCAGGTGTTTTTTATTCGTGGCGGGAAAATGCTTGGGCGGGAGCATTATTATCTCACCGGAGTGGAGGAGGAGAAAAACAGCAGTGTTCTCTCTGCTTTTATCAAGCAGATGTATTCCGGTACTCCTTACATCCCGAAGGAAATCTGGACGGAGGAGCCGGTGGAGGACGCCGAGGCGATTTTGGAGTGGCTCGCTGCCAAGCGGGGGCATAAAGTTTATTTTTACACGCCGAAACGGGGGCAGAAGGAGAGACTGCTGGAGCTTGCCAAACGCAACGCCTTTATCGTTTTGACAAAGGACGCAGAAAAATTAAAGGAAGAACGGGCGAGAACGATAGGAGCCATGGAGGAAATTCAGCATTTGCTCGGAATGGACGGACTGGTGCGGGTGGAGTCCTACGATATATCGAATATTAATGGTTTTGAGACGGTTGGCTCGATGGTCGTCTTTGAAAATGGCAAGGCAAAGAAAAATGATTACCGCAAATTCCGTATCCGTTCCGTCAGTGGGCCGGATGATTACGGTGCCATGACGGAGATGCTGACAAGACGGTTTGAACACAGCCGGAGAGAGGGCTTGTCCGAGATGGATTCTTTTGCTCATCTGCCGGACATCATTTTCATGGATGGAGGCAAAGGACAGGTCAATATTGCCGAAAAGGTTTTGTCGAAACTTGACATTGCGATACCGGTGTGCGGCATGGTGAAGGACGACCACCACCGCACGAGGGGATTGTATTTTCATGATGAGGAAATCCCGATTGACACGCATGGTCAGGGTTTTCGGCTGATTACCCGGATTCAGGATGAAGCCCACCGTTTTGCCATTGAGTATCATAAACAGATTCGTGGCAAAGGACAGGTACATTCGATTTTGGATGATATTCCAACGATTGGTGCGACGAGAAGAAAGGCACTGATGAAACATTTTCAATCGTTAGAGGAAATCAAAAATGCTGCTGTGGAGGAGTTGAAGGACGTGCCGGGCATGAATGAGAAATCGGCACAGGCAGTAGTCGATTTCTTTAAAGAAAAGAATGTGATAAATTGAAAAAAATGAAAATATATGAAAGATAACACTAGGAGGTGCAAATGGATAAAAGGCGGGAGGATTTTCTTCCAATCTCAAAAAAAGATATGAAAAAACGAGGCTGGCAGCAGTGTGATTTTGTGTTTGTTATCGGGGACGCCTATGTGGACCACGCCTCGTTCGGTCCTGCCATCATCAGCCGTCATTTGGAGGCACATGGTTATAAGGTGGGTATCATTTCCCAGCCGGATTGGAAAAAGGACGAGAGTATTACGGTGCTGGGAGAACCGAGGCTTGCTTTTCTTGTCTGCGGCGGCAACATGGACTCCATGGTGAATCATTATACGGTGGCGAAGAAACGACGCAGCAAGGACGCTTATACACCGGGCGGCATCATGGGAAAAAGACCGGATTATGCTACAATTGTTTACTCAAATCTCATTCGCCGCACGTACAAGAAAACGCCGATTGTCATCGGGGGCATTGAGGCGAGCCTTCGCCGTATGGCACATTATGATTACTGGTCAGATAAGGTGAAACATTCGATTTTGCTCGATGCGGGGGCAGACCTTTTGTCCTATGGGATGGGAGAACACAGTATGCTCGAAATCGCCGACGCACTGAACAGCGGTCTGGCGGTTAAAGACATTACATTTATACCGGGAACGGTTTACCGGACAACGGTGCAGGAGTTAAGTGCCTATGAACCAATTATGCTGCCTTCTTATGAGGAGGTGGCAGCGGATAAGAAAAAATACGCAGAAAGTTTTATGGTGCAATATGAAAATACGGATCCTTTTACGGCGAAACCGCTTGCGGAGGCATACCCTCATAATGTGCTTGTCGTACAGAATCCGCCTGCCCTTCCCCTGACTACGCAGGAAATGGATGACATTTATGCTTATCCGTATGCAGGCACCTATCATCCATGCTATGAGGCGGCGGGCGGTGTGCCGGCAATTCAGGAAATTCAGTTCAGCATTACAAGCTGCCGGGGGTGTTTCGGGGGCTGTAATTTTTGTGCCTTGACGTTTCATCAGGGGCGTATTGTACAAGTACGCAGCCATGAGTCTATTTTAAAAGAGGCAAAAAATATGACGGCGAAGGATGGGTTTAAAGGGTATATCCATGATGTGGGCGGACCGACAGGAAATTTTCGTCATCCCTCCTGTGCAAAACAATTGGAACATGGGGTATGCCAAAAGAAACAATGTCTGTTTCCAAAGCCTTGTGCTAACATGAAGGCAGACCATAAAGACTACGTGAATTTACTTCGAAAGCTGCGGAAACTTCCGGGTGTGAAAAAAGTATTTGTCCGTTCGGGAATCCGCTTTGATTATGTCATGGCAGATTCGGACGATACCTTTCTCAGAGAGCTGTGCCAGCATCATATCAGCGGTCAATTGCGGGTGGCACCGGAGCATGTATCGGACAAGGTTCTTTGTGCCATGGGAAAACCGGGAAATTCAGTGTATGAAAAGTTTTTGAAACGGTATCGGCGGGTGAATCGTCTCACCGGAAAGAAACAGTACATTGTTCCGTATCTCATGTCGTCCCATCCCGGCTCTACGCTGAAGGAGGCGGTAGAGCTGGCAGAATATATACGGGATTTGGGATATATGCCGGAGCAGGTTCAGGATTTTTACCCGACACCCTCCACCATATCTACTTGTATGTACTACACCGGGCTGGACCCTCGCAGCATGAAACCGATTTACGTGCCGAAGTCACCTCATGAAAAAGCAATGCAGAGGGCGTTGATTCAGTACCGCAATCCGAAAAATTACGAACTGGTCAAAGAGGCACTCCACAAAGCGGGGAGAACGGATTTAATCGGATTTGATAAGCATTGTCTTATTCCGCCGAGAAAGATTAACCATGTATCTCGCAAGTGGAGCCGCTGAGGTAGGACGGTATAATCAGTGCTTGGTCGTCCGTTTCATCCGTATCGGCAGAACTGTCCTTTTTTTGCAGATATACCATGGTGTATATCAAATCAGATGGGCAGCCGTCACTGGCGAGATGACCGGACGATTTACAGATTTTACATTTTATGTGACAGTCGCAGGTTTCTGTGGGAATGGTGTCGGCGGAGAAATATTCTCTCGTGACACAGGAGCCGCCAACTGCCTCGTCACACAATCCGTCTATAGCAAGATTCCCGCACTTCGTACAGATTTTTCTTGAGACAATGGCATTTGAATTGGCAAATGAACTGCCATGATAATTCTCATTCACTTTTTCCATAATGGCTCGCCAGATTTCCTTGTGATAAGAGGAGGAACTTTGGCTTTGGCTGTCATCATAGCCGCCCCAGATTCCCGCGGTGAGATAAGGGGTGTATCCGACAAACCACAAGTCCGTATTATCTGCGGTAATACCGGTTTTTCCTGCCTCGGGCATATCTAAATTTTTAAATTTTACGGTGTCTCCGGTTCCTTTATTAACGACATCTTCCATGGCACTGGTCAGCAGCCATGCGGTGGAATCCTTCATCACCTTCTTCCCCACCTCGTCAGTGTTGTTTAACAGAACATTTCCGTCCTTGTCCACGACAGAGGTGTAAAAATGAGGGGCGTGATAGGTTCCTCCGTTGGCAATGGTGGCAAATCCGTTTGTCAGCTCCAGATTTGTCACTCCTTTTGTCAGTTCGCCCAGTGCGAGAGGAAGGGCAATGTCAGTGTAAGTCTCGCCGGAGGAATTGGTATAATTTTCAATCAGTGTTGAAAAACCAAGATTCAATAAATAATCATAGCCGACTTTCGGTGTGACCTGCTCTAATGTTTTTACCGCTGTTACATTCATGGAATTAATGATGGCAGTCCGCATTGATGTCAGTCCCCGGTAGGAATCGCCGTACCAGTTTGTCACCTTCGTTTTCGTGCCGGGATAATAATATTTGGCGTCATCCTGAACGGTGGCAAGGGACATTCCGGCGGTGTCCAGTGCCGGGAGGTAAGTGGACAACACTTTGAAAACAGAGCCGGGCTGTTTTGTCGTGTCGGTAGCTCGGTTTGTAGTGAGATTTTCGGTGTCTGTTTCTCTGCCGCCGCAGAGTGCCTTTACATTTCCGGTGTACTGGTCCATCAGCACGAAGGAAACCTGTGGCTGGATGACAAAACTGATATTTTCAGCAATGACTGTATCGCCTTTTTTTAAGATCGATTTTTTGTATTTTGCTATCTGTTTTTTGGCAGTAGCTTTCTTCGCGTAGCAGTCTGTAATTTTTTTCTTTTGCTTTTTTGCATACCACTTTTTCATGGAGGAAAAGTCATAGCTTGTCTCTGTGCCGTCGGTTGTCCGGACGGTCAACTGGTAAGTCAACTGGTATTTCGAGTCTGCCGGGTAATAATCCGGGTTGTTAACAATGTTGTCGCAGGCCTTTTGCATGGTGCTGTCCTGTGTGCTGTAGATGGTAAGACCCCGGTTGTAAAGGGTGTTGTATGCCTGCGTCTCGGTGTAACCAAGGCGTTCCTTTAAATCCTTTATAATCTGGGAAATCAAGGCAGAAGTAAAATACGAGGAGACACCGGAGGACTGCTTTGTGTCGGCGTTGACCTTCTGAATTCGGTCATACACCTTATCGTTGACCGCCTCATTGTACTCCTCTGTAGTAATATATCCCTGCTCCTTCATATAGGTCAGAACGGTTGCCTGCCTACTCTTATTTTTGGCAGGATGGGAAATCGGATTGTATTCGGTTGGGTTCTGGGTTATGCCGGCAAGCACGGCACATTCTGACAGAGAAAGCTCCGAAACATCTTTATTAAAATAGCGTATGGAGGCTGCCTGAACGCCAAGCGTGTTCTGTCCGAGATTGATTGTGTTCAGATAATATTCTAAAATCTGCTGCTTGTCATATTTTTTTTCGATTTGAAGGATGAGATACTTCTCCTGAAAAATCTTCTTAAAACGAGCCGATAGCGTCTTTTCCTCATTGCCGAGAAAAATCTGGTTTTGCAGCAGTTGCTGTGTCAGTGTGTCCGCACTTTTGCCGGAGGTTTCATTGTCTGTGACATCGGACCATAAAGTGTGAAAAATATCCAGCACATTTGCACCCTCATGGTTCCAGAAGTCTTTGTCCTCAATGGAAATGAAGGCGTTTTGCAGATTAGCCGGAATCTGTTCTAATGCCACATACTGGTGGCTGGCGTCCTGCCCGGCGAGTGTCTGGATTGTGCTGCCCTCAGTGTCCAGAATTGTCGTTGTGCAATCCGCCGAAACAATCTGAAGAGAATCAATATCCGGTGCCGTTTCTATCATGCTGCGGAATGTGCCATACAGCACACTAACGCCCAGCCCGGCAAGAAAAAGAAAAGCAACCACAAAAATTCGGATGCTGAATAACTGTAATTTAACTAATTTATGCGTGCGTGGAGAATGAAGACGCTGCGCCCTCTTCTCCACCGAATTACGACTAAAATTCATGCGAAACCTCCCGTTTTGTCGCAGACCAAGAATACCCAAAATCCCAACAATAAGAACATTATACCAAAAATCATTGAAAAGGAAAAGAAGAATTGGTAAAATACAAAAAGATGGAGGTACAACATGAGCGATTCACACATTGTTTTATATAAAGGCGGTCAGGGAGAAGTGGTAGAAAAAAAATCCCGTTTTATCGCCCAGCTTTTTCCCATAAAAAAAGAGGAAGAGGCACTGGAAAAAATTGCAGAAATAAAGAAAAAGCACTATGACGCCAGACATAACTGTTTTGCCTACGTTCTGGGAGAAAATTATGAAACGGAGCGCTGCAGCGACGACGGAGAACCATCCGGCACTGCCGGAAGGCCAATGCTCGATATCCTTACCGGGGCGGGGATTCACAATGCGGTGGCAGTCGTAACCCGGTATTTCGGCGGAACGCTGCTGGGGACCGGAGGACTGGTGAGAGCCTACTCGGCAGCAATGAAGGAGGCGTTGGAAAACTGTGTACTGATGGAGCAGTTGTCCGGCTATCGTCTCCGAATACAGACCGATTATAATGAAGTCGGAAAACTACAGTACCTTGCGAAAATGATGGAGCTTATCGAAGTGGAATCCGTTTACGGCATAGAAGTAGAAATGACTCTCCTTGTTCCGGAGCAGCGTATTGATGAGGTGGAGAAAGCCATTACAGAGAAAACCGGAGGAAAGGCAAAGCTGGAACGGATAGCAAAAGAAAACTATGGACTGGCAGGAGGAGAAGTGGTGTTTTTATGAATTTATTAGATTACATGGGCGAGCAAAACCGGGAGAAGGAATCGCCGCTGGCGTCCCGGCTCCGTCCTGCCACGCTGGACGAGGTAGTCGGACAGGAGCATATTATCGGCAAGGACAAATTATTATATCGTGCCATCAAGGCGGACAAGCTGAGTTCTATTTTGTTTTACGGACCGCCGGGAACCGGAAAGACTACGTTAGCGAAGGTCATTGCGAATACGACCAGTGCTGCTTTCATGCAGATTAATGCCACGTCTGCCGGGAAAAAGGATATGGAGGACGTAGTGGCAAAGGCGAAGGAAAATCTCGGTGCTTACGGAAAAAAGACGATTCTTTTCATTGACGAGATTCACCGCTTTAACAAAGGGCAGCAGGACTATCTCCTTCCCTTTGTGGAGGACGGTACGGTGGTGCTGATAGGTGCGACTACGGAAAATCCTTTTTTTGAGGTAAATGGAGCTTTGATTTCCCGTTCCGTCATTTTTGAACTGAAACCTCTCAGCAAAGAAAATATTAAAACATTACTTCACCGGGCGTTGGAGGATTCGGAGAAGGGACTGGGGAGTTATGGTGCGGAAATTCAGGAGGATGCACTAGAATTTCTCGCAGATGTCAGCGGGGGAGACGCAAGAACTGCGTTAAATGCCATTGAACTCGGCGTGCTGACGACCGAGCGTGGAGAAACAGGAAAGATTCTCATTACCATGGAAGTGGCACAGGAGTGTATACAAAAGAGGACGCTGCGGTATGATAAAAGCGGTGATAACCACTATGATACGATTTCGGCATTTATCAAAAGTATGCGTGGCTCTGATCCGGACGCAGCAGTGTACTATCTGGCGAGAATGTTGTATGCCGGAGAGGATATTACCTTTATTGCAAGGCGGATAATGATTTGTGCGGCAGAAGACGTGTCCAATGCGGACCCGCAGGCACTCGTTGTGGCGGTCAGTGCTGCACAGGCGGTAGAACGTCTTGGTATGCCGGAGGCACGAATTGTCCTTGCACAGGCGGCGACCTATGTAGCCTGTGCCCCAAAAAGTAATTCTGCAATCACCGCCATTGATGAGGCACTGGATTACGTAAAGACTCATCCGAATTACCGGATTCCACCTTATCTGATGGATGCCCACTATAAAGGGGCGGCTAAGCTGGGACATGGAATTGGCTATCAGTATGCCCATGATTTTGAACATCACTATGTAAGGCAGCAGTATCTTCCGGACGAGGCAAAGGAGGAACGGTTTTATCGTTTGTCTGAAAATGGTTATGAAGAAAAGATAAAACAATATTTTGAAAAAATTGGTGCAGATAAAGATGTGCAGAAATGAGGTTATAGTAATGGAAGAAAAAAAGAAAGAAACAAAGCAGGAAAAAAGTTCTTATACGAAAGGACAGCGTATTGTGGCAATGATTGGCGTGATTTTTCTCCTTGCCCTGTATGTGATTACCTTGATTGCGGGAATCACCACCTCCCCGCAGGCACCTGAACTTTT
>CAZFHT010000085.1:0-8489 GCA_964518785.1 uncultured Eubacterium sp. | reverse complement strand
TAAGTTTCTTTCCTTTTAGACTTGCTTTCACAACTTTCTTTTGCTTTGTTGTAAGTGCCTTTAATTTCACCTTTAAAGATGACGGTGATACGGAAACCGTCAGCGTGACCTTCTTTTTCTTCTTTATCTTCACAGACGAAACTTTTTTCTTGCCCTTCTTCACTGTAATACTTCCCTTTACTTTCGTCTTTGTCTCAGTTTCAGAAGAAACATTTGAATCACCCGTCGTTGTATTTGCGGTTGCATTATTGGTGCCAGCAGTTCCGCTACTGCCTGCTCCGGTGCCAACAGTTCCACTACTACCACTAGTTCCGTTATCGCCACTAGTTCCGCTACTACCATTTCCGCTATCGCCTACTCCGGTGTCATCGCTTCCATTACTAGTATTTCCGCTACCGCCAGTTCCACTGTTGCCTGCTCCGGTGTTATCGTTTCCACTATTACTACCGTTTCCACTAGCATCCTCTCCACCGTTGCTGTCGTTTTCCTCTTCTGAGGATATTTTTTTCGTTACAACACGAATGGTCACATCACCAGTAATTTTCGTTACCCGATACACACCGTCTCTTTTCGTATCAGTTGGTGTTTTGAGATTTTTATAATTGGTATCTGCTGTCACCGATTCTACTTCATAGCCTTCTTTCAAATTTATCTTGAAGTTTATCTGTCCATCGCCGGAAACATCAATCTTCCCGGTATCGCTATTTCTCGCATAGGCAGTTGTAACTCCCGTTTCGTCAGCAGTCTCGTTTGACTGAGTATAGTAAACATCGATGGATTCCACCCCTTCATCTGTAGAAAATTCCGCCGTAAATTTTTTACTTTCTTCCTCTGCCGACGGTGACTCTTCACTGCCTTCTGATGACTTCTTCGTTACAATGGTAATATTCACATCACCAGTAATCTTCGTTACCCGATACACGCCGTCTTTTTTCGTATCGGTTGGTGTTTTGACATTCTTATAATTTTTATCTGCTGTCACCGATTTTACTTCATAACCTTCCTTCAAATTCACTTTGAAGTTTATCTGCCCATCGCCGGAAACATCAATTTCCCCGGTGTCGCTATTTCTTGCATAGGCAGTTGTAACTCCCGTTTCGTCAGCAGTCTCGTTAGCTTGTTTATAATAAACATCAATGGAATCCACCCCTTCATCCGTAGAAAATCCCACATTATAGGAATCTTCTACAACAGCAAGGTAAGACAAGGATGAAACTTGAACGGCATAGGTGTGATTATCATACTCAGTTGTCTCCAATGGTTCCAGCTTATTTGTCTTTTCCGAATAAGCATATATCTTTGCTTTTGTAGATTCTGCCGGGAGAAAGACCTGATATCCAGCAACAGCCTCTTTACTGCTGCTCAACGAATATAATTTCAACTTGTACTGTTCA
The DNA here is from genome assembly GCA_964518785.1 of uncultured Eubacterium sp. Taxonomy (GTDB): domain Bacteria; phylum Bacillota; class Clostridia; order Lachnospirales; family Lachnospiraceae; genus Eubacterium_F. The sequence continues at coordinate 7,095 of CAZFHT010000085.1, read as the reverse complement.
TCTGTTAAATTCTTTTTTACCAGTGCATCCACATTCTTATATGATGTGGAGTCTTCCGACATCTTCTCAACTGACAGCTCCGGTCCATCTTGTGACTCAGCATAATCTGCGATAGTAAAAATTCCGGTAGTGTCGTCTACCACAGCAATATTCTCTCCGCTAGTGGTATACTTTGCCGAAGTGGCATCATTACCAAGAGAACCAGTCTCATATCCATACCCCGTAACAGTAGCGTCTATATTATTTACCTGTAACCACGCTCCTACAGAACGCAAAGCAATTATCTTTTTCAGTGCTTTCAATCCAGACTTGACATCGGTCGGCTGATTATACTGTAAATAGTAAACATTGGCGGCAAGGGGTTCGCTCGCTGCCTCAACAATTTCATTATAAAGATTATCAATCGTCTCGCCAAAACGCCCTGCTGTATAAGTTTTTCCTTCCGTTGTCGTTCCGCCAAGAGTCGTAATTTTAGAACAATCCTCCACATACTCATGGAATTTTTTCATCAGCGTTTTATTTTGATAAATTACATTAAACAATGGAAAACCGGAACCAGTACCAAGGTACTTATCATTATAGGGATGAGATGAAGTTCCCGCATAATAATCCGCAAGGTCATCTGAATAATAATTATATGCCGACGCAACGCTGTTGTACAGCTTATCCACATCCCAATTTGCTACCGATTCTGCATCTGCCGGCTCCCCATCACAGCCCCATGACAAGTCATAGTCCCACGGAACCATAAGAGACTTTCCTTCTTTACTCACATACAAACCATAATTCTGTCTCCAAGTAAAGAGATTATCCATCTGGACGACAAAGCTGTGAGCAGCAAAGTATTTCACCGTCTCGTCCACATCCATAATCTGTCCCAGAAGTTCAAGATATTTGTCTGAGTTGACATCAATGGAATTTCCATTAAAATCTTTTCCATCACTCAGCATCGTAAGACGATATATCCATGTGAACACCTCTGGAAGATCCTGAACCACATCTTGAAACGTATCACTATCACCGTTCCACAGACCTGAATAATACCCAATTTTACTCCCCCACGAATATGTACCATCACTATTTTGAATGATTTGCCCATCAGCAACCAGTGCATCCCATGTAACTACCCCATCAGATATGCACCCTTCAAAATCCTGAGAATAATATCTCGGACTGTAATAGGATGGTTTCGCCAAATAAGAACTGAGATTTTTTGACGAAGTATCGTAATACTGTTCCAAAATACTGGAATCCATAGCTTCAATCATAAAGTACACACCATAATATTCACCATTAATATATAACTTTGCAAGACCATACTGCGGTGTCGGGAGTCCCATCTCCGTCATAAGCCGATAGGCATTGTACTCCTTCATCATGGTTTTATCAAAATAAAAATTATTAAAACTGATTTTGCTGCACCCAAAGAAGTTCTGCGTCTCAGAATAACCATATTTTTTCTTTACATACTTACCGAAATTGACAGTAAAGGAAAAACGGTCACTGGTGCTGGATGTCGTCTGATTTCTTGTAAAGTTTCCCTTTGTTTTTAAACCCACATTTTCCACCGTTGCATTTCCAATGGTGACAGACTTAGCAAGGGCAGATTCCTTGGAACCCGAATTTTGCAGCACATAATCCAAATTATCCTCGGCTATATTAATTCGAACCTCTTGCAGCAAATCTTTCAAAAAGTAATCATTATACTTTCCTTTTTTCGCACTGCCCTGAGTAGCAGTATTCACATCATACCCTTCCGGCACAGTGTTATCCGGAGTTCCCACATACCGGTTTCGATTCACTCCATGGGACAGTTGTACATTTTCACTATAACTCCCCTTTGAAAATCCCGCCTCTTCCGCAGAGCAGTTATAAACACGATATGTCCCCGATTCAGCCTTAACATAAACCTGAATCACATCGTCTGTTAAATTTGTATTATTAGAGTAATATGTATACAAACTTGCCCCTGCTGACACATCATAATATTCTATCGTATAACTCGAATCATTTCTCGTATACCGAACTTCATAAATATGCCCTTGAATGACACCAGTTCCGGCAGTGCCGCTGTTCCAGTAAATCTCTTTGCCTTCAGCTCCTGCTGAATACCATCCCTGCCCATTTGATGTGGTAGTGATATACTTACTGGAGTTCCCATCCACCACAGAGGTTCGAAAATATCCATCTGCCGTAATAACTTCCACCGTAACTACAGCAGAATTACTCTCCATAGATAACCTTGTACTTCGCTCACCTGTGAGAATTTCCTTATAACTTGCCGTACTGTCGTCACTCTCTGTGCTGTCTGCCTTCACCGTCGTCGTATAGCCATTCACACCGGTAAAAATCATTGCCGCCGAAAGAAAAACAGCAGTCGCTCTTTTCAACATCCCTTTTCTCATCCTGTTACCTCCATTTCATAAAAAACAACGTTTTTCCCCACCGATTGCACAAAAGGGAGACGATATGAACCGCCTCCCTAATATACTTAAGTTAATTCTGCTCTTTGCTCTGAAGTTTTTCTTTTAATTCCAAGGCTTTATTTTTTATCCTCGGCTGTGCCCCCCTTGCCACAAGGACTTTGGAAACATAGCGTTTTGCCTCATCCGGATTTCCGGTACGTCTGGCAAGCTCTGCCAGAAGATACATCATTGTATACTGGTCCATACCGCACATTGGAAAGTCCTCCTTGCCAAATGCCGCCTGAAATCCTTCGTATGCCTCTTGGAGAAGTTCCTGCTCCTCTTTTACCAGCTCCAGAATCTCTTCCTTCTTCGCGTCCGTCTCCATCAACTTCTCCCGCTTGCCCCGATAAAGCCATGCGAGTTTGAGACATGTATAAGCCTTCTCGCTATTTTTTCCGTTTTTCACTACTGTATTCAGAAGAGCCATCTTATGACGGGTAATTGCATCATCATAAGAATAAACCTTGTCTCCCTCCTCCATGTAACGGAAATTGGAAGAAATCTGTTCCTGAATCTTCTTCGCCTGACCGGACATAATAAAATTAAAATATCGGTTCAGTGCTGCGTAACCGCATTTCGGACAGAGAACGGCATCATACTTGAGAGAATCCACTCCGATATACTTTGGTCTTAAATCGGAATCGGCTCCTGCCAGACGAACCTTTCCCGTTCGAACCATCTTACTCTTAAATTCATGGTCACATACCGGGCATTTGTAGGTTTTTTCAAAAATCAATTCTTCCTCTGTCGCCTCTTTTTTTACTTCTGGTTTCTTTTCTTCTACTTTTCTTTTTTCTTCTTTTTGTTCCTGAAAAATATTAAGCTTATCCATATTTTTCAAGCCGAAACTCTCCAGTCCAGCAAAAATATTTCCCATGGTATAATTTCCCTTTCTGTTTATTTTATTATTTTGGTCGATAAGAACTTTTCAACGAGACAATCCGATTAAATACCTGATGCTCCTCTGTGGTGTCCTTCGTATCCACACAGAAAAATCCGGTGCGCATAAACTGGAACTTATCTCCCGGCTTTGCCTCTGCCAGTGCCGCCTCAACATAGCACTCCGGCAATACGGTAAGAGAATTCGGATTTACATTTACCGTTCCATCTTCGTTGTAGACGCCTTTTTCTTCGTCCACAATATTTTCGTAAAGCCGCACCTCGGCGGTTTTGGCAGTCTGTGCTGCCACCCAGTGAATGGTTCCCTTTACTTTCCTTCCGGTAAATCCGGAACCACTCTTTGTCTCCGGGTCATAAGTACAGTGAACCTCTGTCACATTGCCTTCGGCATCTGTCTTATAATCCACGCATTTCACAAAATAAGCACTCATAAGACGAACTTCATTCCCCGGAAAAAGACGAAAATACTTTTTCGGCGGCTCAATCATAAAGTCCTCTCTCTCGATGTACAATTCTCTGCCAAAAGGAACTTTTCGGGTACCCAACTCCGGATTTTCCTGATTATTCGGAACATCCAGATACTCTATCGCACCCTCCTCATAGTTGTCGATAACCAGCTTAATCGGGTCCAGTATCGCCATCATACGAGGCTCGCTCATCTTCAAGTCCTCCCGGATACAATACTCCAACATCGCATAATCCACTGAACTGTTCGACTTAGACACGCCGCACAGCTCCATAAACTTGCGAATGGAGGATGCCGTATAACCACGTCGGCGGAGAGCCGTAATCGTAACAAGCCGCGGGTCATCCCATCCGTCAACAATTCCGTCCTCTACCAGTTTCTTAATGTATCTTTTTCCGGTAACTACATTGGTGAGATACATCTTAGCAAATTCAATCTGTCTCGGCGGCACTTCAAACTCACATTCCCGGACTACCCAGTCGTACAGCGGGCGATGGTCCTCAAACTCCAGCGTACAGATAGAGTGTGTAACACCCTCCACCGCATCTTCAATCGGATGTGCAAAATCATACATCGGATAAATGCACCATTTGTCTCCGGTATTGTGATGATGTAAATGTGCGACACGATAAATAATCGGGTCCCTCATATTGATATTCGGAGATGACATATCGATTTTCGCCCTCAGAACACGTGAGCCGTCCTCGCACTTACCCTCCTTCATTTCTTCAAACAAAGTGAGGTTTTCCTCCACCGTCCGGTCACGATAAGGACTGTTCTTTCCCGGCTCCTTCAAGGTTCCCCGGTACTCACGAATCTCCTCCGGTGACAAATCACAGACGTATGCTTTTCCTTTTTTTATCAGCTTGATGGCACACTCATACATTTTATCAAAATAATTCGACGCAAAATATACCGGCGGCTTTTCACCGCAAATCCACTCGACGTCTGCCATAATGGAATCGACAAACTCGGTCTTCTCCTTCTGTGGATTCGTATCGTCAAATCGCAGATTAAATGTACCATGATACTCTTTTGCCAATCCCTGATTCAGGATAATGGACTTGGCGTGTCCTATATGCAGATAACCATTCGGCTCTGGTGGAAAGCGGGTAGTGACTTTATCGTACACACCCTCTTCTAAATCTTTATCTATCTCATTCTCAATAAAATTTCGTCCAATCGTCTCTTCTTTTGTTTCTAAGTTTTCTGACATAGAAATAAGCCTCCTTCACGTATCTCATTCCATGATAACACAAAGAGGCTTATTAGAAAAGTAAAAAATTTAAAACTTAATCTTAAAATCGTGACCGCCAATACGCAACTTGGCATTTTTCAAATGCTGACTGAAAAAGAGATATCTGCTCATGTTAATTTTTTTTCCTTTGTAAATGACATAATATCTTCCTTCCAGCGCTTTTATCGCTGCCTTCTTACACAATGCACGTGTTCCTGAATCGTAGGCACCCTCGGAATATTTCTTCAATTCCCTCGCAAACTTGCCCTGACGAACCGGAGAAAACTGACCTTTCTGACGGATTACCTTCTCCACAGAATTTGGATATTTGCCGGAGGAAACCCGGTTCATAACAACAATACCAACCGCAATCTTTCCGGCGTTGCTCTCGGCTCCTGCCTCACAATAAATAATACTGGATAAAACTTTGACATCTCTATTGGTGTAATCTTTCTCTGTCTCAGCAGCTTTGGAGGTGGTAGCTCCTACTACGCAAAGGAACGCCAATGCCATAACCATTGTCAACCTTACTGCTAAACTTTTGAAACTCATAACTGCACTCCTTATTTTTTGTTACCGGATTCTTTTGTAATATTTTCGAATCATTCTTGTAACATTTTTGTAATAATTGTATCATATATTTCAGAAATGTCAACCCCCATACAAGAAAAAAACGACATCCAAAACATGGAAGATGCCGTTTTTTCGCTGTTTTATGCAGTATAATTTTTATTCGTTTTTATTAAATTTTGTAACAATTTCGTCAAATTTCAAGCTGCCTCCAAAGAGGTCAAGCGCACTTCCCACCGTAAAATTCACCCTGTCTTTTCCCAGCCTCCGAATCGTTTCTATGTCCTCCATCGAACCAATTCCTCCGGCATAAGTTATTGGCAGCTCCACCTGTGCGGCCAGCAGGGATAACAAATCCCTGTCCACACCGGTTCCGGTTCCCTCTACATTCACTGCATGGACTAAATATTCATCACAATATGAACTGAGTGTCTGTATTAATTTTTCATTCAAGGGCTGACTCGTAAACTTCTGCCACCGGTCCGTCACGACATAGTAGATCCCTTCTTTTTTCCGGCAGCTAAGGTCCAGCACAAGATGTTCCCGTCCAATCTCCGACACCAGCCGTTCCAGTCGGTCAAAGCGGATTTCTCCGTCCACAAAGACGTAAGAAGTGACAATTACATGACTGGCACCCATCTCTAAAAAAGAGGCTGCATTTTCCGCTGTGATACCACCGCCGATTTGCAAGGCACCTCTCCATGCAGAGAGGGCATTTTCCGCCTGTTTTAAATCTGCCTCATAATATTCACTGTCTCTGGCATTGAGCAGGATAATGTGTCCCCCCGAAAGTCCCCTGCTTTTATAAAGGCCGGCGTAATCGCCAGCCCCCATCTCAGAAACAAAATTTTCTTTGGCATAATCATTTTCATCGGTCAGACTTCCCCCGACAATTTGTTTGACCTTGCCGTTATGAATATCGATACATGGTCTGAATTCCATGACGTTCCTCCACTATAAACTATAAGCCGAGAATCTTTTCTACGGTCTTCTGCATTTCACTCTTGTCGCATACAAGGTCATGAAGTACCGGAGCTGTCCGAATCTCCTCAATCGCTCCCGGAACCTTGACACCGGAAATTTTATTCAGCTCATCGACCAGTTCAAAATCAGTCATTTTGTCATATTTTTCTTTGTCAATGGCGTCCATAACACTTCTTGTGAACTTATACGGACTTGCCGTAGAGGCAATGACTGTTTTTCTTCCCTTGTCTTTTGCCTTTGTGTAGTATACATGAGAGGCAACTGCCGTATGCGTATCCATTATGTAATCGGCAGCTTCGTAAACTTTGCGGATAGTCTCCGAAGTTTCTTGTTCTGTCGCATAACCTCCCTCAAAGCCTGCCAGTCCCTCTTTCATTTTCTCGTCAATCTCATACTCTCCGGCACTGGTCAGCGCATCCATAAGTGCTTTCGTCCTATCAGCATCCTCCCCTGCAATACGGTAAATAAGA
>CAZFHT010000084.1:0-8641 GCA_964518785.1 uncultured Eubacterium sp. | reverse complement strand
AGATGTTCATGGCGGAGGTGTTGGAGGCGATGATGGTCTCGGGACCGACACAGGCAGCCAGCTGCTCATACAGGGCACCTTGGCATCCCGGTTCTCCACGATGGTCTCCTGGATGAAGTCGGCGCCGTCCACAGCCTCTTCCACAGTCATGGCAAAGGAGACGCGGTTGTAAATGGTGTCCACATCCTCCCGGTTGAGAAGTCCCTTGACGATATGAAACTGTTTTTTTACGCTGGGAATGACCTCATATAAAAATTCATCCGGCAAAAAAGGAAGCGTTGCAAAATCCCACTTTTTCAACGCCTCATCATAACATTCCGGATAACTCATAGTGACAAGGTGTCCCACACACCATGTCACTACCGTATCTTCGGACTCCAAATAGCCGTCTCCCCGCCTTGCCTGAACTCCTAAAATGCGGGCAAACTCCTGAGCTACACTTGGTTTTTCTGCAATAAATAATCGTTTTGTCATAATCTGTTAAATCTATTAATACAAAGGATATTTATCCGTCAAGTTCTTAACGATAGCCTTTGCCTTATCCAAATTCGCCTCATGGTCATCAATCAGCATGGCAATTGCCTCTGCGATTTGATCCATATCTTCTGTATTCATGCCTCTTGTTGTCACCGCAGCAGTTCCCAAACGAACGCCGCTGGTTACAAACGGTGACTGCGGGTCGTTCGGTATCGTATTTTTATTTGCCGTAATATTGGCATCGTCCAGCCAAGCCTCCACTTCTTTACCTGTCAGACCTTTTTTCACAAGGTCAACCAGCATTAAGTGGTTGTCCGTACCGCCGGATACGATATCCACGCCGCGATTCATCAAGCCCTTGCTCAATGCCTGTGCATTGTCGATAATATTTTTTCCATATTCCTTGAAACTTGGATCAAGTGCCTCCTTAAAACAAAGTGCCTTAGCAGCAATTACGTGCATTAAAGGGCCACCCTGTGTACCCGGGAAAATAGCCTTGTTCAGCTTATGCTCAGCAGCAAACTCCTCGGAGGAAAGAATCATGCCCCCGCGAGGTCCGCGAAGTGTTTTGTGAGTTGTCGTTGTCACGACATGAGCATACGGAATCGGACTCTCATGGTAGCCGGAGGCAACCAGCCCGGCGATATGCGCCATATCAACCATAAGAAATGCACCAACTTCATCCGCAATCTCGCGAAATCTCTTAAAATCAATCTTCCGGCAATAAGCACTGGCTCCGGCAATAATCATTTTCGGTTTACACTCTTTGGCAATGCGTTCTACCGCCTCATAATCAATAAATCCGGTGTCGTCCACACCATAAGGAACAATGTTATAATAGGTACCGGATATGTTCGCCGGACTCCCATGTGAAAGGTGTCCGCCATGGTCGAGATTCATTCCCATAACCGTTTCGCCCGGTTTTACCAAAGCAAAAAATACTGCCATATTTGCCTGTGCTCCAGAGTGCGGCTGAACATTCGCATAAGTACAGCCAAACAATTTTTTTGCCCGTTCTCTTGCCAACTCCTCTACCATGTCTACATACTGGCAGCCGCCATAATAACGCTTGCCGGGATACCCTTCTGCATACTTATTCGTCAGAGTACTTCCCATTGCTGCCATAACTGCCTTGCTCACAAAGTTTTCCGACGCAATCAACTCAATATGGTCATTCTGACGGCCGGTCTCCAGCTCCATCGCCTTTGCCCACTCTGCATCTGCATTTTTTACTTCATCAAATGAATACATGTTATACCTCCTCTATTGCCTTTCCTATATCATTTCTCATATATTTGTTGTCAAACTCTATCCATTTTGCAGCCTCATAAGCATTGGCTCTCGCCTCACGAAGATTTGTTCCTTTCGCCGTTACTCCCAGAACACGACCTCCGTTCGTCACAATGCCCTCATCGGTTTTCTTTGTACCTGCATGGAATACATAATATCCCTCTTTATTCTGGAAATTTTCCAGACCATGAATCACTTTGCCTTTTTCATAATGCTCCGGATAACCGTCAGAGGCAAGCACAACGCACACTGCGGCATTGTCCTCAAACTGCAAATCCACCTCGTCCAATTTTCCATCAATACAGGAATTCATCACATCAATGATGTCATTCTTCATTCTCGGCAGAACAACCTGTGCCTCCGGGTCACCAAAGCGGGCGTTATATTCCAGCACCTTCGGTCCATCCTCGGTCAGCATTAAGCCGACAAAAAGAATCCCGACAAAATCTCTGCCCTCCGCCTTCATGGCGTCCATTGTAGGCTGATATACCTTTTCCTCACAGAATTTCTGAACATCCTCTGTGTAAAACGGACTTGGCGAAAACGTACCCATTCCTCCGGTGTTCAAGCCCTCATCTCCGTCTTTCGCACGCTTATGGTCCTGCGCACTCGTCATTGGCTTAATATGTGTACCATCACAATAGCACAATACGGACACTTCCCGTCCGGTCATAAATTCCTCAATAACAATTTCATTTCCGGCGTCACCAAACTGTTTGTCCAGCATTAACGTCTTAACACCGGCTTTTGCCTCCTCCAGTGTATTGCAAATCAGCACCCCTTTTCCAAGGGCAAGACCGTCCGCTTTCAAAACAATCGGCATCTTCGCCGTCTCTAAGTATTTTACTGCCTCTTCCGGATTCGTAAAGTTCTCGTAGCTGGCAGTAGGAATCCCATATTTCTTCATTAAATCTTTTGAAAATGCCTTCGAACCCTCAATAATTGCCGCATTCTTTCTAGGTCCAAATACACGAAGACCTCTCTTTTCAAATACATCTACGACACCGCCAACCAAAGGGTCATCCATACCGATAATGGTTAAACCAATGCCTTTTTCCTCTGCAAAATCTGCCAGTTTGTCAAATTCCATGGCTCCAATCTCTACACACTCTGCAATTTGACCAATCCCGGCATTTCCCGGTGCACAGTAAATTTTGTCCACCTGACTGCTCCTCGCAACACTCACTGCAATAGCGTGTTCTCTGCCACCGCTGCCAACAATAAGAACTTTCACGATACCATTCCTTTCTGCCTGTCCGGCAAACATTTACTTTAATCGTACTAAATTATCTACAATCTCGATTTTATCGTTTGCAATCATATCAATGGATTGAGGAAGAATTTTCCACTCTGCCTCCTCCATAACACGTCTCTGTAAAATTTCAGGAGTATCTCCTTCTTTTACCTCCACTGCCTTTTGAAGAATAATCGGACCACTGTCTGTCCCCTCATCCACAAAATGAACGGTGGCTCCCGTCACTTTATTTCCTCTCGCCAGAACACTTTCATGAACCTTCATCCCATAATATCCGGCACCGCAATGAGACGGAATCAGCGAAGGATGAATATTAATAAGACGTCCGTAATAAGCCTTCACAAAATTCTCCGGCAAAATCACCAGATACCCGGCAAGAACGACAAGGTCAATCCCGGCATTCTGCAAGGTATCCACAAGTGCCTCGCCAAATTCCTCCCTTGAGGCATATTCCTTTGGCACAAGCACCGCAGAAGGAATCTTCTTCTTTGCCGCCCGTTCCAAAGCATACGCCCCCGGCTTATTGCTGACAACGAGAGAAATCTCTGCATTAGTAATCGTTCCGTCCTCAACGCTGTCTAAAATTGCCTGAAGATTTGTACCACCGCCGGAAACCAGCACTGCCACTTTTAGCATAATGTAATTCCTTTCTCGCCATTCACGATTTCACCCATGATATACGGTGTCTCTCCGGCAGCTTTGATTGCCTCAACCGTTTTGTCAACATCTTCTTTCGCAACGGCGGTCAGCATACCAACACCCATGTTATAGGTATTGAACATTGCCTCCTCTTTTACATCACCGTCACTGGCAAGCATTTTAAAGATTGGCGGAACAACAAAGCTGTTCTTTTCAATCTTTGCATGCGTTCCCTCCTTCAACATTCTAGGGATATTTTCATAAAACCCGCCGCCGGTAATGTGGCTGCAGGCCTTAATGCGAACACCTGCCTCTTTTATACTTCTCAATGCCTTCACGTAAATCTTTGTCGGTGTAAGCAGCGTTTCACCTAAAGTGAGGTCGCTTTCCAAACAATCATAATGACGATTTAACGTCTCCGGCTGCATGGAAAACACACTGCGTACAAGGGAATAACCATTACTGTGAATACCGGAGGATGCCATACCGACTAAAACATCGCCAGCCGCTAATTCCTTTCCGGTAATCATGTCCTTTCTGTCTACAATACCAACGGAGAAACCTGCTAAATCATACTCATCCACAGGATAAAAACCGGGCATCTCAGCAGTTTCACCGCCAATCAAAGCGGAATCTGCCTGACGACATCCTTCTGCCACACCACTTACAATCGTTGCGATTTTTTCCGGCTCATTTTTCCCACAAGCAATATAATCAAGGAAAAAGAGCGGCTCGCCGCCGGCGCAGGCAATATCATTAACACACATGGCAACACAGTCAATACCAATCGTATCATGTTTATCCAAAATAAATGCCAGTTTCAACTTTGTTCCAACACCATCGGTTCCGGAAACCAAAGTCGGCTCCTCCATTCCCACAAACTTTTTCATTGAAAAAGCTCCGGAAAACCCGCCAATGTCTGTTAATACTTCCGGTCTCATCGTAGAGGCAACGTGTTCCTTCATCAAAGAAACCGCCTTGTAACCTGCCTCGACATCAACTCCTGCTTTTTTGTAATCCATTTAAAAATCCTCCTATATGTTGTACCTATCCGGCACTATTGTAGCATCTTTCGTATGTATGGTCAATCAATCTTGAAAGTAATCTTTCTTGTCTTATTAAAATTGCCCTTTCCTTTGATAAGAATGGTTGCCTTTCCTTTCTGCTGATTGTTGCGGAAAGTAATGGTATAATCTTTATTTTTTACAAGTTTTTTGCCCTTCCATTTCAAGGTAACAGAAGGTGTAATCTTCTTCCCGGTCCAGCTATATTTTTTCTTTACGCCGCTGAGAGAAACTTTCTTAATGGAAACCTTCTTGATTTTGAAAGATTTCGTTACCGTTCCGGTATAATTTCCCGTACCTTCAATCTTTATCTTCGCTGTTCCCACATTTTTATTTGATGAGTAACTTACCGTGTAATCTTCGTCTTTTACAAGAGCTTTACCTTCAATCTTGACAACCGGAACAGGCTGCACATTTTTTCCGGTATAAGAATAGCTTGCTTTATATCCTGACACATCTGCAATAGACAGAGAACCCGGCTTAATTGTAAAAGTCTTTGTCTGGGTTCCGGTATAATTTCCGATTCCCTCCAAAGTTAGTTTAGCAGTTCCTGCTCCTGTGTTTGAAAGATACGTAACCGTATAATCAATATCCTGAACAAGTGTATCGCCGTTTAATTTCACCGTAATTGACGGTTTGACCGCCTGACCGGAATATGTATAGGTTCCCAACCCGGTAATGGTCGCTTTCTCCAGCGAAACATCCAATGCTTTGTAACTATTTTCTGCTGCTGTCAGAACTGAATAATTAGAAACGAGTAATTTTTGTGAAGCATTTAAAGAATCATAGGAGGTTCTTGCCTTACCGATGATTTCTTTTGAGTCTGCTGTCACTTTTCCAATCTTACTGATAAGCTGGCTGGTACGCTCTGCCACATTCTGGTTCAAAGCCTGCAACTGCTGTTCGGCTGCTCCCAAAACGGCGTATTTACTTGCTCCTACATATCCTTTTGCCTTATCAGTCAAGGCATCATAAGATTCCCGAATACTCTGTACAAATTCTTCGTCCTCCAACGTAAAATTATTACGGATGCTGGCAATCAATGTGGTAACATTTTGAGCCGCCATGACATCCTCATAAATCTCATTAAATTCATCTATGTTGTACACCTGCTCCTGCTGACTTTTAGACATATTATCATAAGCATAGTTGACACTTTCCAACTGCGGGGCTTGAGAATTCAACGTAACATTCTCCAAGCCTTTCAGGGAATCAATCGTCTTAATCAATTCGATTACCGATGACTCCTCATCCAGTATACCAGCATTGGTAATTAAGGTTGAAACGCTACTGATTCCGGCGTAGCGGGTAACAAATGAACGATATGCCGCATAAGCCTTATCATAACGGTTCGACACCTCTTCAAAATCCTCTTCTCCGGTAATCGCACCGATACTTGCAATCTTTTCTACCACACTTTCGGAACCGGTACTGACGTTTAACGCATATAAAACTTTCGACGTATATTCCTCCGGAATCATCGCCTGTGTTTCTTCGTCCAGACTGACATAACCGGTTTCATAAAGAGCCATTGCCTGTGCAACCTGCGTCAAATTCAGCAATTCACTCGGAAGATTGTCTGCCTCCTCCTCAAAATCTACTACATCCTCATACTGTTTTAGCAGCTTGCGAATCTGTGCTCCATTATATAATCCTGTGACCGAAACACCCGTTTTTTCATCTGTTTTCGTCTTATCCGCCTCCTCAACTGCAGCAGCTAAAACAGCTATTTTCTCTTTTACATCATCCTTCATAACAGTAAAAGAACCTATATTGTGGTAAGCTTCCTCAACCTTCAATTTCATCTCTGCCTGTTCATAAGCGTCCATATTGGAAATCAGCTTTCCAACATCCGAATAATCAGCAAGACAATCTTTATACGGCTCCGATTTAAGAAGCTCAACAAACTTCTTTGTAGCCTCATCGTACTGTTTTTCTGCCTTATTTACTGTAGTCTTAAATTTCGTATAGTCACTTTCCCTGTTTAGCGACGTTATATTACCGATGTATGTTTCCATTTCAGAAATACAATCCATCAAGTCTTTGATGTTTGCAAAATGTCTCAGATACCCATCCACTGTAGTCGTTGAAGAATCGTGTCTGTCAGCAAGGGTCGTCCTAACCATGCTATCATCATACAGTGCCAACGTAGCCTCATAACTTTCTTTCGTAAATTTACTGTACAAAAAAGTATTCAGATTAGCTTTTAATTCATCTGCCTTTGATTCCAGTATTGCAGACTGTTTGGTACTATAAGCAGTTGAAAAATCCTGCAACGTAGTGTATACAGAACTCGTCTTTTCATCTACATAAGTATTTAAACTGTTTATATCCTCCGTACCTGCTGTTTCTAAAAAATCGGCTATCTGTTCAATCTTTTCTGCCAGCGACGAACTATAGGCAGTACTCGTATAATCATCTGCCGGATGTATCGCATCCCAAATATCATCCACATACTCTTCTGCCTCGGCCACAGTCAGTGTAGAAGTTTCCTCCGCAGCCGCCCGGACATAGCCAGTCGGCGAAAAAGATAAAACCATAACCAACGCCATCATTAGTGATACTATTCTTCTCTTCACAACACGTTCCTCCAATCTTTAACATACTTAATATATATTTGTCCCTCTTCTGCCGTTCTATTCCGCCCATATGATTACATTTTACTCTGTTCTTCGAAAAATATCAATAAGAAATCCTTTTCTTTCTATGAAAAGTCTGCTACAATATGAACTGGTTGCGTATTTGCAACAAATCATACCATAGTTTAAGGAGGTACTGGAAGATGACGAAAAAAGGTTCTCTTCTCTCATTCCGACCAGATATTAAAGTGGTCGATGCAACAATTCGTGATGGAGGTCTTGTAAACGACTTCCGATTTACCGATGAATTTATCAAAGATTTATATGAAGCCAATGTGAAAGCTGGCGTTGACTATATGGAATTTGGCTATAAAGCCTCCAGAGATATTTTTGACGAAAATGAGTTTGGACCATGGAAGTTTTGCGACGAAGATGCCATTCGCCGTATTGTCGGTGACAATGATACGGATATGAAAATCGCTGTTATGGCGGATGTAGGACGTTGTGATTACAAGCGTGACATTGTCAATCGTGCCGACAGCGCCATTGATTTGATTCGTGTTGCTACATATATTAATACGATACCGGCAGCTCTGGAAATTGTCGAACACTGCCATAATCTTGGCTACGAAACGACATTGAACATTATGGCGATTTCCAATGCTAAGGAATCCGATGTGGACGAGGCACTGGATCTTATCGGGAAAAGCCCGGTAGATGGTATCTACATTGTGGACAGTTACGGTGCTCTTTACATGGAGCAGATTGAAGAACTGGCTGACAAATACCTGAATATGGCGGAAAGAGAAAATAAATTTGTCGGTATTCACGCCCACAATAACCAGCAGCTTGCCTTTGCTAACACCATTGCTGCTCTTACGCAGGGTGTCAGCTATCTGGACGCTACTGTAAACGGCATGGGACGTGGTGCAGGAAACTGTTCCAGCGAACAGCTTATGGGATTTTTGAAAAATCCAAAATATAATATTATTCCACTTTTGAAGTTCATGGAAAAACATATGGAACCTTTGAAAGAATCCGGCACTGTATGGGGTTATAATATTCCGTATCTTTTGACCGGACAGACAAACCAGCATCCTCGCACTGCCATTGCCGCAACGAAGGAGAACAGAAAGGATTATCTGAACTTTTTGCTGGAGTTGAATGATAAGGATTGATGCTTTAGAGGGCAGAGATACCCCTAGTCTCTGCTCTTGTTCCATCTTCGCCTGATTTTGAATCGCATAAGCCGACTGGATATAAAAATAGCCCCTATAATCAATATAACGGTATCATAAATTTAGACAATAAATCGAGACATTGATAATGAATTCTGA
>CAZFHT010000083.1:0-8680 GCA_964518785.1 uncultured Eubacterium sp. | reverse complement strand
CATTTGATATGCGTGTTCAGAACCAGATTGACCGTTTCAATCTGGTAAAAGATGCAATTATGCACCTGCCACAGCTTGGCAACAAAGGTTCTTTCCTCATTCAGCAGATGAACGACAAGCTGGTTGAGCACAAACAGTATATCGCTGAGTACGGTCAGGATTTGCCGGAAATTCGTGATTGGGAATGGCATACAAATGACTGATTCTTTTGTGAACCATTAAAATAAGTATAATTTTCAGACACCATTTGCACGTAAGTGCAGATGGTGTCTTTTCCAAAAAAAGAATAGGGGACGCATGAATAAAAGAGAACTGGGAAATGAAAAAGAAGACCGGGCAGCTGAATATTTGCAGCAACAGGGATACGAAGTTATTGAGAGAAATTATCATTGCGGTTTTGCGGAAATAGACATTATAGCAAAAGAGAAGGATGAGATACAAGGTGATTATCTTTGCTTTGTCGAAGTAAAGTACCGAAGCGGGGATAAATTTGATGCGCCGGAGGGCGTTGTTTCTTTTTCTAAGCAAAGAAAAATTTGTCAGGGAGTAAGATTTTATATGAAAGAAAAAAGGATTTCGCCGGATACACCAGTGAGATTTGATGTGATTTTTGTGCTGGGCGATGAAATCCGGCTGATAAAAAATGCTTTTGAATATATAAGGTAAAAGCTGCTGAACAGGAACAGAGAAGGAGTTCTTGGAACGATGACAGAGACGGTAACAATGCGTATTATCGCACATATAGAAAACGATTTCAAAGAAAAATTCGGGATTCCGAGACAGAGTGGACTGGTGGAGGAGCTGGAGTCAAAGATTGTCTTTGAACCGTCCTACCGCAATGAGGACGCTCTGCGTGGATTAGAGGGATTTTCACATCTTTGGCTGCTTTGGCAGTTTTCTCAAAATGTCAGACCGGACTGGTCACCGACTGTTCGTCCGCCCAGACTGGGCGGGAATGAAAGAATGGGCGTATTTGCAACAAGGTCGCCCTTTCGCCCGAATGAGATTGGATTGTCCTGCGTCCGTCTGCTGAGGATTGAAAAAGAGAAAGAACTTGGCTGCGTAATTTATGTGGCAGGGGCGGATTTACTGGACGGAACACCAATCTTTGATATCAAACCTTATGTTCCTCAGGCTGACAGCCATCCGGAGGCTGCCAAAGGGTTCTCTGCTGAAAATGAGAATTATGAGCTGTCTGTCCGGATTTCGGAGGAACTGCTGGCGAAGATGCCGGAGAAAAAGAGGGCTGCCCTGAAAGGGGTGCTGGCGCAGGATCCAAGACCGGCGTATCAGCAAAATCCTGAACGGATTTACGGTATGAATTTTGCCGGATATGAGATAAAGTTCAGAGTGCGGCAGCAGGAATTAGAAGTGATTCAAATAGAGAAAATAGGAAACGGTGAAAACGTTATACAATCATGACATGAAAATAAGGAGAAAATGTATGATAAATATGTATGGGGTAGATTTTAGCATTTGGGAAATTGTAAAAATGTCATTGTCGGCAATGGGAACGGTGGCACTTTTGTATGTGGCTGTGCTTGTGTGGAAGAAGTTATTTGGAAAGTCCGATGATGAGGAGGACAGAAGGAGAGACTAAGACGCTCTTGACAGAAAAGAGAAAATGTTTATAATGAGGGATGTGTATATATCATACCAGAATCCTATGAAATGGAGGTTAGATTCATGAGTAATGAATTGATTTATTTAGATAATGCTGCCACTACAGCAGTTAAGCCGGAAGTGTTTGAGGCGATGAAACCATTCTATACGGATGTGTACAGCAATCCTTCCAGTGTATATAGTTTTGCGGGAAAGGCAAAAAAACCGATGGAGGATGTGAGAGAGCAGATTGCCTCTTATATCGGAGCGAAATCTTCTGAAATATATTTTACTGCCGGAGGAAGTGAGTCGGACAACTGGGCAATCAAAGGGACTGCCGAGGCGTACAAAGACAAAGGAAAACACATTATTACAAGCAAAATCGAGCATCATGCCGTACTGCACACCTGCGATTGGCTGGAGAAAAACGGTTATGAGGTGACTTATCTGGATGTTGACGAGGACGGTTTGATTTCTCTGGAGGAATTGGAGAATGCCATTCGCCCGGATACGATACTTATTTCCATTATGTTTGCCAATAATGAGATTGGTACGATAGAACCGATTCAGGAAATTGGTTCCATTGCCAGAAAGCATGGCGTGTTATTTCATACTGACGCAGTGCAGGCATTTGGCCATGTTCCGATGAATGTAGAGGAAATGAACATTGATATGCTCAGTGCCAGCGGACATAAGTTCCATGGACCGAAGGGTGTCGGATTTATGTATTTGAGAAATACAGTAAAGCTGGGAGCATTTATTCATGGTGGTGCGCAGGAGCGTTCACGCCGTGCCGGAACGCACAATGTACCGGGTATTGTCGGCATGGGAAAAGCGGCAGAACTTGCTATTGCCGGCATGGAGGAAAACAGTAAAAAAGAGATAGCTGTTCGTGACCATATAATCAGCAGAATTGAAAAAGAAATCCCTTATGTCAAAGTAAATGGACACCGGGAAAAGAGACTGCCAAACAATGTGAATGTCTGCTTTCGGTTTGTAGAGGGAGAGTCACTTCTCATTATGCTGGACCAGAAGGGCATTTGTGCCTCCAGTGGTTCTGCCTGCACGTCCGGTTCGCTGGATCCGTCCCACGTCCTTTTGGCAATCGGGCTGCCTCATGAGATTGCTCATGGCTCTACCCGTATTACGCTGTCAGAAGACACTACAATGGAACAGGCTGATTATGTTGTTGATTCTTTAAAGGCAATCGTGGAGAGAATGCGCAGTATGTCTCCGCTTTATGATGATTTTGTGAAAGAGAATAGTTAAGATGGAGGTACTCTGATGGAATATAGTGAAAAAGTAATGGATCATTTTTCGAATCCGAGAAATGTAGGTGAGATAGAGAATGCCAGCGGTGTCGGGACAGTCGGTAATGCCAAATGCGGCGATATTATGAGAATGTATCTTGACATTGACGAAGAGACAAAAATTATTAAAGAGTGTAAATTCAAGACCTTTGGCTGTGGTGCAGCCGTTGCCACCAGCAGTATGGCGACAGAACTGGTCAAGGGAAAAACCATTTATGAGGCATTGGAAGTAACAAATAAAGCTGTTATGGAGGCGCTGGACGGATTGCCGCCGGTGAAGGTTCACTGTTCTTTGCTGGCAGAGGAGGCGATTCACGCAGCACTCTGGGATTACGCAGAGAAACATGGAATTGAGATTGAAGGTTTGGAAAAACCGAAAGCAGATATCAATGATGAAGAATAAAACTGTAGTGGTAGGTATGTCCGGCGGAGTAGATTCCTCTGTGGCTGCCTACCTTTTAAAGAAAGAGGGATATCATGTCATTGGCGTGACGATGCAGATTTGGCAGCAGGAGGACGCCTGCTCTGTTGAACGGGAGGGTGGCTGCTGTGGTCTCAGTGCCGTAGATGATGCCAGACGGGTGGCTCACCAGTTAGATATCCCTTATTATGTCATGAATTTTCGTGAGGAATTTCAAAAAAATGTCATCGATTATTTCGTGCGGGAATACCGGGCGGGACGAACTCCTAATCCTTGTATTGCCTGCAACCGCTATGTAAAATGGGAATCCATGCTCCGAAAAAGCCTTGCTATCGGGGCGGATTATATTGCCACCGGGCATTACGCAAGACTGGCACAGCTCGACAATGGCAGATTTACAATCCGTCGTTCCGGCTCGCTGCGAAAGGACCAGACCTATGCTCTTTATAATCTGACACAGGAACAGTTGTCCCACACGCTCTTTCCGGTGGGCGATTATGAGAAAACAAGGATACGGGAATTGGCGGAGGAGGCAGGTCTTCAGGTGGCACACAAGCCGGACAGTCAGGAGATTTGTTTCGTGCCGGATGGCGGTTATGCGGAATTTATTGAGCAGGAGACGGGAGAAAAAGAGAAACCCGGCAATTTTGTCAGCACCGATGGCAAGGTTCTCGGTTTGCATCAGGGAATCGGACACTACACGATTGGACAGCGGAAGGGACTCGGAATTGCTCTCGGCGAACCGGCATTTGTCGTAGAAATCCGCCCGGAGACAAATGAAGTGGTTTTGGGAAAAGGCAGTGATGTGTTCACAGACCATCTCACCGCTGATATGGTAAATTGTATGGCGGTGGACCATTTTGAGGAGGGGCAGCAGGTGATTGCGAAAATTCGTTATAATCATGACGGAGCCCCGGCAGTGATTACTAAAGTAGAAAAGGATTCTTTTTCGTTGACCTTTCCGGAGCCGGTACGGGCAGTGACGCCGGGGCAGGCGGTTGTTTTGTATGACGATGAAAATGTGCTCGGCGGCGGAACGATTGTAAAGTGACCGAATGCAATGAAGCCGCATGAAAGTTTGCAGGTTATGGAAAGGCATGGTTATTAATATGAAATGGAATCGACTGAAAAAAATAATTTTTACGGCGTGTTTTGGTGTGTTTGCCGCAATGGTGCTTACGATGATGCCGACAGGCAGTCTTGGAAACGTCTGCGGGGTGATGGAATGTAAAGCAGCGACACGCACGATAACGGTAAAAAAAGCGAATTATGACACAGCGAAAAAAATCGATGCGTCACTGTCAAAGGGGAAGGCCCTCACACTAAAAGTGAAGGGCAAAAAAAAGCAAGTGAAACGTACGCTGACCTCCCTGCAAAACCAGATTAAGAAGGTGAATCGGCAGAGTGTCGTGTTCCATTATTATTTGACGAAAAAAAGTAACAGCAGTTATCTTTGCCAGATATCAAAGGACAATGCACAGTATTATCAATACAGCGTCAAGTTCATCAAAAAGATATGGGGAATTGCCAAAAAGAATGTGGAAAACGGCATCGTGTATACTGCGTATTCGAATGATGTAACAATGTACCCGGATGAGACAGTTCGGAAAAAACGTCAGATTTATGATTTTCTTGTGGAAGAATATATTTATGGGAAAAAAGCAGATGGCTATGATGAAAAAACGACGTCCTCTCATGTGTATTTTAGCGGAGTGAAATATGAAGAACTGGAGTCATACGAAGAAAAATATGTGCTAGAAAGTATAACGACGAATACGGTACGCGGCAAGGAAGTCAATCAGTATCACATTCTTTCTTATGCTCAGTTTGATGAAAAATATACTTTGGATGAGTTCGCAGACAAGATTACCATTGATGAACCGGATTCTGCGCAGCTTGCCATTGTAAAAGGGAAAGACTTTTGTGATTTGAGCAGTGCTGTGCAGGTGGCGGCGGTTTCCGAGTCCGGGTATTTTGCCTGTCGTTATAAGCGGAGTGACAAAGGGGGATATGGCATGGTTTACAGCAAGAAAACTGTGCTGGGACGAGGACTGGCACAGCCGTCTGATATTTCGTCTGTCTCGAACTTTCTGGAAAAAAATGAGGCTCGGTGGAATGCGACAACCATGAAAAATATTTACCGGAATAAGGTGAAGGGAGTTTGCAGCAAATATGCCATGGCGGAAAGCTGCGTCTTTGACGCTCTGGGGCTGAAAAACGAAGTGGGAACCGGATACAATCATGCATGGCAAATTATAAAAGTAAAAAATTCGGATGGGAAAGTCATGTACGTTACTTTTGATTATGCTCTGGGATTTCGTACGGTACGCGGTAATGAATCTTATGAGGCATTGAGTGATGCACAAAAGTACCGTCGTATCATATGCGGGTATTTTAACCGACATCCAAAGGAGAAAATGCCGAAGAAACAAAATTTTAGCTACAGTACGGACATTTATTAGTGATGTCAAAGGAATCTTTTGTTGAGGAAAGAAAAAACCTATGTTATAATGAATGAACAAAAGTTATAGGAGGATACGATACATATGTATATTGTGTGTTTGGATTTAGAAGGTGTGTTAGTGCCGGAGATTTGGATTGCTTTTGCGGAGGCAAGTGGAATTCCGGAATTGAAAAGGACAACTCGTGATGAGCCGGATTATGATAAATTGATGACATGGCGTCTTGGCGTTTTGAAGGAGCATGGTCTTGGATTGAAGGAGATACAGGAAACCATCGCTAAAATTGACCCGATTCCGGGGGCGAAAGAATTTCTGGACGAACTTCGTTCGATTTCTCAGGTTATCATTATCAGTGATACCTTCACCCAGTTTGCAAAGCCGTTGATGGAAAAACTCGGATGGCCGACGATTTTCTGCAACTCTTTGGAGGTGGCAGAAAATGGCGAGATTACCGGATTTAAAATGCGTATAGAAAATTCTAAGCTGACTACGGTAAAGGCATTGCAGTCCATCGGCTATGATACCATTGCCAGCGGTGACAGCTACAATGACCTTGGCATGATTAAGGCAAGCAAGGCGGGATTTTTGTTCAAAAGCACCGAGCAGATTAAGGCAGATAATCCGGAACTTCCGGCATTTGAAACTTACGATGAACTGATGGCAGCCATCAAAAAGGCGATGGATTAAGTCCATCCACCGTCCATTGTGATGACCTGTCCGGTCAGATAAAGAGGAGCCCCGGCGAGGAGAGCAATCATTTCTGCGACTTCTTCTGGGGTTCCGGTGCGTCCGGCAGGAATTTCTTCGCAGATATCCCGGATTTCTTCTTCTGAAAAACACCCATTCATTTTTGTGTCAATGATACCGCAGGCAAGGGCGTTGACTGCGATTCCGCTGGGAGCCAGCTCCTTCGCAAGAGCCTTTGTAAAGGAATTGACACCGCCCTTCGCAGCAGAATAGGCAACCTCACAAGAGGCACCTACATTTCCCCAGACAGAGGAAATATTTAAAATTCGCCCCCGCTTTTGACGTACCATATGGGGAACGATAAAACGACAAGTGTAGAACATCGAAGAAAGGTTCGTGTTTAATATCGACTGCCATTCCTCCCCGGACATATCCGTCAGCAGTCCTACATAGGAAATGCCTGCACAGTTTACTAAAAGGTCAACTGTTTTCCGGGAGGACATGGCGTCGCTCATCAGCTTTTGAACCGAGGAGAAGTCCCCCAGATTCCCGGTAAAACAACTTACATTGCTGCCCTTGTTTTCGCATACAGAGGCAGTTTCCTCCAACTGCTCCTTCGACTGGTTGCCGAGGAGAGCCAAATCATAGTCCTTGTCGGCGAGGTTTTTTGCAATGGCACCGCCGATATCACCGGACGCTCCGGTTATTATCGCATAAGGTTTCATACTTTGCCCCCTTAATCATTTTTTAGGTTAAGTTTTTCGCAAATATAAGATATGTGATTATCATATTTGTGACTGTTCCAATCTTTTTGAAAGGTATCTTTTGAATATGGCTTTCCTTCCTCAATCCGTTGTAATGCGGCTTGATTGTAGTTGTGATTGGCTGCACATTCAAAGGCAGCGTCTAAAAGGAAATGTTTTCGCATTTCTATCATAGTCTGATAAAATGTTTTTCGTTCGTCCGATATCACAGGAGTATTTTGTATGATTTCGTGAACTGCATTAATATTAACTTTTGGGACGATATTTCTGACGGCTTTTGAGCAGTCCGGATAATAACCAGATGTCATAAATTTGTTCTGATTTTGGCAGTTTTCCAATGTCACTTGAATCATATTTCATACGCATATATTGAGCAAACTCTTGTGAGACTTTATCAGGTTTGCAAAAATCTTTGCAGGCAACTACCAATTCCTCTTTGTAATATCCTAATAAAGTTTTGTGTGTCGGGATTCCGGTACTGTCCGCAATATGACTGCCGATATATTCAGAAATGCAGTTATTGATATTACTGGTTGCAAAATCATTTTTCTTGGTTCCCTTTTCTGCAAATTTAATCATATATGGTTCATCTTGGTACAGGATTTCGAATTTTCTTTCAGAACCACCATAATTTATGGCATTATTGATTTTGCAATTGCTAAAATTGATTGGCTGCATATTAGTTCTCCTCTTTCATACAATCGAGTGCTATATCGTCACTTTTATTATACTTCCTCATTGACAATTTCTCAATGGATTTTGTGGTTTGACTTTTCCTGTTTTGATATAATAATCAACAGAAACGCCAATAATGAAAGAAAACGACTAACGTGAGCTGTTATGATTGTTGTTTTTAAATTTGGAATTTTATTCTATGCACAATCTCGTCAGATAAACTTTTAAATTTTTATTTTGCTAAGAAATGTACTGTTCAAAAAAATAGGCAAAGTTAAATTATATTTTATATTGTAGAAATGAAAAATATATGTCAAGGTATTATAAAAAAATTACAGGAGGTTGTGAATGAATAAAGAATTAGTTATAGAAAAATGTAAAGAAACGGTATTAAACAGGTTGAAATCACCTGTTTCGGCACAATTTAATAATATTACAATTGTAGAAGAGGATGATTATGGAAAAGTAATACTTGATGTTTCTGTTGATTCGCAAAATGGATTTGGGGCAATGATACGGAGTGATTTTTGGGTTATTTTATTTAAGGACGGAGAAAACTACAAATCTTTACCAAATAGCTTATATAAAAAAGTTTCATAAACACTATAAACGTAGTAAAAAAAGTTAATTTTTGGAATCAACCGGCACATAGATAGACCTTTGGAATTTCTCAACAGTCAGAGCAGTTAACTTAACTGCTCATAAAAAGAGAGTGTAAAATAAAGTGTGTAAGTTACCGGTAACAAACTTGTGCACTTT
>CAZFHT010000082.1:0-8779 GCA_964518785.1 uncultured Eubacterium sp. | reverse complement strand
ATTTACCACATCCGGATGGTCCTACAAAGATGATGAATTCTTTGTCTTCAATCTCAAGGTTAAAGTCTTTTACGGCATGGAAACCGTTCGGATATACCTTATTAATGTTCTTTAATGATAAACTTGCCATTTTAATAGTTCCTCCCTGTTTCTTTATCAAAACATTTTCCTAAAGTATACACTATTTTTCGCCAAAACACTATGTTCATTTTTCATAAATAACATAAAAAACTTTTGTGAATATTGCATAATATCATTAGACAAACTAATAAATAACATTTTTTCACAGCGTAAACCCCTCTCCCATAACCTCTCTGGCGTCGGATACAATGACAAAAGCTGCCGGATCAGTTTCTTTTATCCGGTTCATAATCGACACGCTTTGTTTTCGGGATACCGCACACATCAGCACCTCCTTGTCTGTGCCGGAGTACATACCGGTTCCATGCAGTGCCGTCACGCCCCGGTCAAGCTGCTCCATAACCAGTTCGGCAATTTTCTCCGGCTTTTCGGAAATAATGTACAGCATTTTTGCAAATTTCATTCCTTCGAGAATACTGTCCATCAGTTTGGTCGTCACGACCACCGCCACGATAGAATACAAACCGATTCTCACACCAAACACCACCATGCCGAGCACCACAATACTGCCGTCTACCAGTGCCAGCAAAACGGGAGCGCTCACAGAGGGAAACAAATACTCCAGCAGGCTTGCCAAAAGGTCTGTCCCTCCGGTAGACGCCCCCTGACGGAACACCAGTGCAAGCCCGGCACCGTTCAGTGAACCGCCCAAAAGTGCCGCCATGAGATAGTCCTCATGAGCCACCGGAAACTGCGGCACTACTGCCAGTGCAAAAGAGAAACAGAGGGTGCTGTACAGCGTCTTCGTCACAAAACTTTTCCCCCTCATTTTCCACGCAATGAGAAACAGCGGAAAATTCAGTGCAACGGTCACTACCCACAAAGGTATCGGCACAATCTTCTGTAACAAAATGCCTACTCCGGCAAAGCCTCCTGTCACCATGGACATCGGCTCGTAAATAATGTTGACTCCGGCAGCCATAAGAAAAGTTCCTATCGTCACATAACAATAGAAACTTATCTGTTTTATCCATTTATTTTTCATTTTCTATATTACCTTCCATTTTCTTTTTGGTAATATAGTCGTCCATTTTCTGGTTAAATATTCGTCTTCTGAAAAAATGTGAGTAAGGGATTCTCACAAGGAAACGGTAAATCCCGCCAAGGTGAAGTTTTCGTATCCACTTCGGAATATGAACATTATCCCTTATCACCATAGGAAGAATACTGCCTGCCACCACACACAGCTTTGCATTTATTTTACTTCTATTGTTGACCAGCCATTCCTCCTGACCTGTGCTGTCCATTGAGAGGATAATAATATCCGGCAGCTTTGTGTTAATATCATTAATGAGTGTCTCCTCCGCCACGCTGCCATCTGCAGTGTATACGCCCACCAGACTTTCTTTTGGAAAATGCCATGAAAAATAGCGGCTCAGTGCTTTTGCCTCTTTTTCGTCCCGCAGTACAAGATAAAAGGTTTTTTCCTCCAGTCTGAGTGCCTCCGAAAATTCTGCCAGAGAATGATAATCAACAAACATCCCCCCGGTTTCCAGCACCTCTACGTGATGTGCGGAAAGTATCGTCTTCTCGCCCGGAAGTACCATGTCTGCCTGCTCCATCACCTGCTGAACAAGTTCATTCTGGTCATAAGTATCCATGTAGTCCAGAGAAATCAAATGCACAACATTCAAGCTGTCATTGGAAAGAAAATCATTTAATTGGCTCTGAAAAGTTTCCTTTGTCAGCAAGTCAACTTCCATATCCATAATGCGGATTCTGGTTCCCATCGCACTCCCTCCTTCCATCGATTTCTGCGGGTGCTGTTAAGATACGTTGTCTTCCGTTCCCAGTACGATTTCAATTTCTGCGCCGTTGGTCAGGTTATCCGCCTGCACAATCGTGGCATTTTTAAAATATGACGTCAGTCCCTTCGCCCACCTCTTTTTATTTGCATAAATAACGGTAGATGTCTGAATTCCACCGACATAATTTCCCACTCCGGTAACATTCCATCCATCCGCTTTTAATTTTTCCTGATACGTGGCGGCAAGACCGTTAATTCCGCTGCCATTCGTAATCTGAATGGTGTGGCTGACTGCCGCTGTGTCAGAGGATGCCTTTCCCTTCTGCGTCGTGGTGTAAGCCTCCGACTCCCATACATCATTAATCAGGTTTTTATTCTTTTTCTGATTCAGTGTAAATGCTTTCCCAGACTTGGTTCCATAACACCGATACGCCCGTATATACTCCTGATTCACCTGCATTAGTCCTTCTGCATAACCTTGTTTCTGGGACAAGGTTATATCACTAATCAAATCATCCCACATAGAGTCCATCAGTTTCTCCATGTCCTTTTTCGTCTCACATGCGGCTGCTTTCTCCAGCAGTGAACTGCTCGGCTTGTACTTCGGTTTTTTCTTAGAGCCGACATTTTCAAACCACTCATCAAACTTGTCCGACGAAATCGCCGTAAAATAACCGATATCTGCCTTCAACTGCTCCTGCAAAATCAAAATGCCATACTCATATGCCACATCTCCGGTAAAATAGTCGTTAATGTCGGACATGGCGGCAAGCTGTGGAACTTTCTGGCTCACCTCCATCAAATCCGCATACGTTTCCGAAGATATGGAAATCTGCGTATTGGCAGGAATCGTCACGTAGACGAGATTTTTCGTAGTCTGGTCAAACAACTCCAGTACCATCGTTTTCACTTTCCCGGTATCTTTGTCATAGCTGTAAATCAAATTACTGGACTCATTACCAGTATTGACCGTAATGGCGTGAGTATACTGCGTACTCCGTTCGGTACGTGTCGTATGCTTGTAATATAACATGGTAAGGTAATAACTTAGTACTCCAACTGCTATCAATAAAGCCATCACGCCTAATGTTTTGAAAAAACATCTCAAAAAGATGGCGGCTACGCTACGCTTTTTCATCAAAATTCCTCCAAAAATCATAATCCTCGAATAATTACATAATTATACCAGATACCGAAAAAACATACAACAACTTTTCAAATTATGTTATACCCTTCAAAATCCTGTCTTTCCATGTCACAAAAAGGAGCAGCCCAACACAGACTGCTCCTTTTAACACTATGATTTCTATTCTGTCCGAAAGCCTTTTGGGCGTCCACTATAACACCAATTTACCATGTCAATGATAAATAACGCACTTCTTTGACATACCTCTTGACAAAAAGATTTTCGAATACCGTTTCTGCATTTTTTTATTCGTCTTGACACGTGGTTTACTGTATCCATTGCCAAACGCACTTTTTCCAACACTGCCTAACGATAAGTGATTGGTCTTAACCATGAAATACCGCAGCTTTTTGCAGCTATAAAATGCCTGTTTACCAATCTTTTTTACATTCTTTCCTATCTTCACACTTGTCAGTTTCTTGCTGCCTGCAAATGCCCTCTTACCGATGGATGTCACCTTGTAGGTCTTTCCATTTAGCTTGACAGTCGCCGGAATAGTAACAGATTTTGGATTTTTCTTGGTACTCTTAACATATTCCACCGTTTTCTTCTTTCCGGCACTTGTCACCTTGTAGACCGCCTTTGTAGTCTTATCCGTAACCTTTGTTCCTTTCTTTAGTGCTTTTGTATTTGCAGAAAATGTGTTGGCGTCCTTCTCTTTACTTGAGTTGTTGGACGGCGATACGGTTGGCACAGTGGTGACCGCCGGTGCTGTTGTTGGTGCGAGCGTAGGTACAGCCTCATTTGTCGGGGCTAAGGTCAAAACTGCTGTCGGCACCGGAGTAGCGGTTGCCGTTGACGAACCCGTAACAGACGCAGAGGAATCGCCGGAATCAGGTGTCGGTGTTGCTTCTGCCAAACTGTCTGACTGGTACAGCACAACATACGCTGTATTATTATCCTCGTTATAATCTTCATTCTCCGTCACAGCATTAAGCATAAGATATGCCGCATTATTTTGGTTATAAGTGATATCTTTCTTCTTAACAGTAAATGTAATCTCGTTGCTCTCCTTTGCCTTAAGCGTAATCTTTTCCTTTTTCTGCAACTCCGTTGTTTTCTTCTCGTCGCCATACAAGTGTACCGTTGCATTTGTCTTTACATTACTCAAATTTTGGAGAGTAGTTGTAATTTTTACCTCATCTTCCGTTTCTGTACTAACAGCATCAATGGAAACATCAGAATTTCCAATTTTCTCTGTGACAATGCAATCTGACGTATTTGTCTGGTCTTCTGCCGTAACAGATATTGTTACATTTTGTGCGGTATCAATATCTCCCAAGTCAATATAGGCAGTTCCGGCTTTGCTCTCTCCCGGCAAAATAGTAACCGGCACTTCCTTCTTGATTTTACTGCCATCCTCCAGCGTAATCTCAATTTCAATATTCTGAATCTCGGTATCCTCCGAGTTACTTACAAAATAATCTACCGCAGTCAAACCATCCACAACATCATTTTCATTCACCGAAACACCTGCTAGTTCCAACTTACTCTCCTGCTTTTTTGTCACATATTGCAAGGAATTAAGATTGGATTCCGTATCCAGTCCGTTGACAACAATCTGCCAGTTTCCATCGGAATCAAGTACCGGAGAAAAATACCGCCATATCGTATTTTCTTTTTCGCATATTGTGACCGGCTCGGAATACCCGTTTTCCGTTTTCATGGACGCAAGAATACTTCCTTTTTTTGTTTCCTCGTCATAAACACTCCATACATATGCACTTTTGCTGCCATTGGAGCAATACTGCACCGCAGAGCCAAAGGCACTCTCCCCGGCTGTTGCAGAAGTTACTTCTCCGTTTGACGTATTATAGGAGTACAACGTTCCATTCTGAATAAAATTCACAGTGCCATCCACATAATTTATGTTGGAAATTGTACCATCCTCTGATGCAGTCATCAATTCTGATAACTCGGAAATCACCTGTCCATCGGTATTAAATACTGCCGTAATGTCATTCGACTGACCGGAGAAAATGGTCTGAAGTCCCTCCGTATTCTGATATACAACGTACTTATCTACCGTACCCGGTGCCTGTGTCAAAGCCTCTTCTTGCTCAAAAGAAGAACCGTTCCATTTAGCAGTATAAATCGTATTGGAACCGCTTTCCTGCATAATATCTGCCGCATCATTCCGTACCCATGATACAATGATATCATCGCTGTCATTACAAATCTGCGGCATCATGTCATACTCATCATTCTCTGTAACAAGAGTTGGTGTAGTAAAGGTATTTGTTTCTTCATCAAAAGTAGAAAAATAAATTTCTGAATTTGTTGCAATATCCTTTAAGACGGAATCACTGTCGTTTTCTACATCTCCGCTGATTTTATTTTTCTCTTTCTGCCATACTAATACCAATTTATCATTTACTACTTTCATATCCGCATACATATCTGCACAGCCATCATCTGACACAGCCTTTGGCTCTGACCAGACTCCATTCTCCAGTACAGAATATTTTAATACCGCACTGTTTAACGTCGTTCTTGACTCATCATAGGCTTGAAATACCATCACATTTTTTCCTGCATACTGCACCTGCATCGGCAGAGAAGACGGAAGGATTCCCTCCTGAATGGTAGTTATGTTATTTGTTATACTTTCAGCTATTTTCTTCCCCATTTTTTTCATTTTTTTGCTCAAAGTATTCCCATTCCATTTCCCCTCTGATTTTGCAAAGGAAGTATCCATTTCGGAAAACGTTCCTTCTGAAACCTGTAAAATATTGCTGTTTTTTGCTCGTTTCTTTTGATTCGATGTATCCCAAATTGTTTTCTTGTACGATGCTAAATCATGAGTATAATCTATAACAAATATTAGTTTAACATGAAGTGCCGCACTTGCTTCAAATTCCCCTTTTGATGCTGGAATAATCGTAATCGGAACAGATAATGTTCCCTGTGCTCCAATCTGGGCTACTTTGTCAATACCATATCCTCCCTCTAAACTAACGGATGGCGTAAATTTCAAACTGCCATCACTTATTTTTAACGATTTGTTGGCATAGTCATACGCCGGTTCCAACTTGCCGGATAATTTACCTGATCCTTTAAGATTTAAATACATTGGTCCAATCGGCGTAACAAACTGCCAGTTGATGCTCCCGCTCCATTTTGCATCAGCTGCAAAACCGCCATCAGTAGAAATCAAGTTTCCATTTTTATCGTATGTATTTTCAAAATATCCCATAACGGATAATTTCGGCAGGACTTCAAATTTATCCGTCGAAACTGCTGTCAATGACTTCACTCCCCAAGTATTCTTATAACTCTTTAGGCAGTCTACCCTTCCGGTATACTTCTTGGCATCTGACACGTTCTTCTTATAACTGCTCCATTTTGTTTCATCATCCAACCAGTCCGATCTTCCGATTCCCACAGTTCCCTTAATGGTATACGTGCCATTTTTCTCATCTGTTGTCTTGCTAATCTCAACCGGATAAGTGCTGGACTTTAAAGACCAGTTCGCCGGAAAAAATTCTGCCACGCTGGAATCCGCCGAACCCGAAGCATCCTCTCCCAGTACCAGACTTCCGCCATTCCCTTCTGATTTATCATTTGCACCATCTTCGGATTCTGTCACCGTTACGCTGCAGCTCACTTTTGAACCATCTGATGATGTCCCGGTAATCTGAGTAGTTCCCTCTGAAACACCTTTTACATATGCAATTCCGGTCGCCTCCCATGTTTCATAAGAACCTTCGCCTGTCGTATACTTTGTCGCATGAGCCGGCAGCACAAAACCTTTATTTTCCACTGTGGCAATCTCAGGATTCTCCGATTCCCATGTCACATTACTTGTCAAATTTTTCAACTGTTCTAAACTGTCCTCATAAGCCTTTGCGGATAAATTTTGAGTATGTCCCACCTCAACCGAACAGGAACGGCTGCACTGTAGTTTTGGGGAAAACGAATCATCGTCCGTAGAAGAGTCTGTGCCATCTTCTGTATTATTCCCCAACACTTTGACCGGAGTTAACTGATTCTCCGTCGTTCCATTTCCTACTTGTCCATGCCAATTACCTCCCCAGCAGTACAAATCTCCATTCTCTGTTACTGCTGCACTATGACAACTTCCCAAAGATACCGATGACACATTACTTAACACTTTTACCGGACTTGACTGATTCTCCGTCGTTTCATTCCCTACTTGCCCATACTTATTGTACCCCCAGCAGTATAAATCTCCATTCATTGTCACTGCTGCACTATGGTTTTCCCCAAAAGATACATTCGCCACATTACTTAACACTTTTACCGGACTTGTCTGATTCTCCGTTGTTCCATTTCCTACTTGTCCATACTTATTGTACCCCCAGCAGTATAAATCCCCATTTTCTGTCACTGCTGCACTATGTTCAACCCCAAAAGATACAATAGACACATTACTTAACACTTTCACCGGACTTGTCTGATTCTCCGTTGTTCCATTTCCTACTTGTCCATACTTATTGTACCCCCAGCAGTATAAATCCCCATTTTCTGTCACTGCTGCACTATGTTCAACCCCAAAAGATACAATAGACACATTACTTAATACCTTTACCGGGCTTAACTGATTCTCCGTCGTTTCATTCCCTACTTGTCCATACTCATTGTACCCCCAGCAGTACAAATCTCCATTCGTTGTCACTGCTGCACTATGATTCCCTTTTAAAAATACACTCGCTACATTACTTAATACCTTTACCGGGCTTAACTGATTCTCCGTCGTTCCATTCCCTACTTGTCCATACTTATTGTACCCCCAGCAGTACAAATCTCCATTACTCGTCACTGCTGCACTATGTGTATTACTAACAGATACACTCGCCACATTGCTTAACACCTTCACCGGAGTTGTCTGGGTCTTTGTCGTTCCGTTCCCTACTTGCCCATACTGATTATGCCCCCAGCAGTACAAATCTCCATTCGTTGTCACTGCTGCACTATGTTCATCCCAAATAGATACACTCGCCACATTGCTTAACACCTTCACCGGAGTTGTCTGCTTATTTGTCGTTCCTTTCCCTACTCGCCCATAATCATTCCACCCCCAGCAGTACAAATCTCCATTACTCGTCACCGCCGCACTATAATAACATCCCAAAGATACACTTGCCACCTTAATAGTATTCTCTGTCTCCGCTGTCTCTTCACTGCTCTCTGCAAAAGCTGTCGCCGCCAGTGCGATATTTGAATTTACCGCCAGAGCGATGACTAAAATAATTGATATAATTCTTCTTTTCATCCCTTTTCTCCTTCATAAAAAAAATTTCTCCCTAAACTACAATACACCCTTTATATTGTTTTGTCGGCACTTTTGCACAGTATCTTTAGCGAGCAATAAAAGGATTTCCTTTTTTGTTTTATGCTGCCAGAACAAAATGAGCGATTTTTGAAAGTTCTGTCCGAGATAGTGTCTGATTAGGAACACAGAATTGCCCACTGGCATTTTCCTGCCAATGGGCAATTTTGTGTTCCCTGTCTGCTCTGTATCGTTCTGCATTTTATTTTTGTTTCCTTTTTTACATCAGTTTACAGTCCTTTTTCTTTCAGCAGTTCTCTCAAACGCTGATTCTCTTTCTTCTGCTCTTGAAGTTCTGCCTCTTGCTGCCACAACTTCTCATCCTTCTCCTGCAACTTCTCATCCTTCTCCTGCAACTTCTCATCCAGCTCCCGGATTTTCTCGTCTTTCTCTTTTTCCAAGTCCTCCATAT
>CAZFHT010000081.1:0-8820 GCA_964518785.1 uncultured Eubacterium sp. | reverse complement strand
GTAAGGAACTGTTCAGAACATTTTTGAATTGGGAGAATATATTGATGGTGAAGGAGGGAATCATGAGTGAGAAGAAGACAGCACTGACCATTGCGGGGAGTGATTGCAGCGGCGGTGCGGGTATTCAGGCAGATTTGAAAACCATGCTCGCAAACGGAGTGTATGGGATGAGCGTTATCACAGCTCTGACTGCGCAGAATACAATGGGAGTAACAGGGATTCAAGAGGTCGCACCGGATTTTTTAATCCGGCAGTTGGATGCGGTCTTTACTGACATTGTACCGGATGCCGTAAAGATTGGGATGACTTCGTCCGGTGAGCTGATTCATGTGATTGCGGATAAGCTGGTGCAGTATGAGGCAAAAAATGTTGTCGTGGACCCGGTGATGGTGGCGACGAGTGGTTCCCGCCTGATTAGTGAGGAGGCGGTAGCGGTACTGCAGTCCCGCTTGCTGCCGCTGGCGACGGTGATTACCCCAAATATTCCGGAAACAGAGGTGCTGGCTGACGTCAACATCACCTCAGCGGAGGATATGGAGAAAGCCGCCCGGTTAATTTGTGAGAAGTATCATTGTGCTGTGCTTTGCAAAGGCGGTCACCGGATTAACGACGCCAATGATTTGCTCTGTACGGAGCAGGGCAGCCGGTGGTTTGCCGGGGAACGAATTGACAATCCGAACACGCATGGAACCGGATGTACGCTTTCCAGTGCCATAGCCTCAAATCTGGCAAAAGGAATGGCATTACCGGAGGCGGTGGAGAAGGCAAAGAAATACTTGTCCGGTGCTTTGGCAGACGGAATGAATCTGGGAAAAGGCAGCGGGCCGTTGAATCATGGCTTTGCTATAACAAACAGCGGGATATAGAAATGGAGGATACCAAATGAAAAATGCGATGAAAAAAAGAAACTGGTTTTGGATGACGCTGATAATCGGTGTTTGCAGCTTATGCTGGTTACAGGTAAATACGACTGTTCAGGCAGAGGAAGGAACGGCTGCGATTCGCAACGGTGAGCAGGCGAGTGCAGCAGAGGGGGACGACACTGTCGCCGGAGAATATTTTCAGACCGGAGACAGCGGACAGCTTGTGATGGAGGGAGTTTCCTCGTCGGAGGGGACGGGAACCATTCAATATGAATACTCCTCCACAGACACTAGTGTCGTGATTGTGGATGTGACGGGACACTATCAGTTTGTAGGGGGCGGCAGTGCTGTTGTGACCGTTACCGGGACGGACGAAAAGGGAGAAAATGTTTTCCGGGGGGAACGCAGATTTTACTGCTGTGGAGATGCCTCTGGGGCAACACTGGCACAGACATCACTGAAAACCTATATTGTGTATGGCAATACGAAAGAGGTGACAGTGGCTTTTAACAATCTGCCGGACTTAACGTATTCAATCTTTGATTACACCTCTTCGAATGAGTCTATGGACGTTTCCTGTGTGCTGGATAAGGAGAAAAAACAGTTGACCATTTCTTCTGCCAGCGTGGGTAAGACGATGCTGACCATCACCTTGAATAACCAGACCTTTAACCTGACTGTCACTACGTCGGAGGTGACGATTAACAAGGATTCATCCCTTCTCGCGAAGAAGAAAAGCACCACGTTGAAATTGAAGGGATATTCCGGCAAGGTGACATGGAAGAGCACGAAGAAAAAAGTCGTCAGTGTAAATTCCAAAGGTGTGATTAAAGGAAAAAAGGTCGGAAATTCTGTTGTTTATGCCAGCTTTGACGGGTACAAAGTAGGATGTGCCGTATCGGTTGTGACGGCAAAACGAAAAACAGTGATTAACACTGCGAAGAAAATTGCCAAAGGAACTTACAGCCAGCCGAAAAGAATGTCAAAGGGGTATTACGATTGCAGCTCGCTTGTGTGGAGAGCGTATAAAAAAGAGGGAATATACTTCGGGGACAAAAGTTATGCTCCGGTGGCGGCGACAATGTGCAAATGGTGTATCAGCAAAAAAAAGAGAATTAAAGGCGGTCTCAGTAACAGTAATATCCAGAATATGAAACTTCGTGCCGGAGATTTGATGTTTCGTTCCGGTGCGTCGAATGGAAGGTATAAAGGCGTTTATCATGTGGAAATGTTTGTCGGCTACCAGTGTGAGGGATTTGACAGCAAAGGAAAGCCAATCCTCGGAACGCTGTGGGCGTCAAAACCTGCAAATTATTATTTCGGTGACACCTATATGGGACGTCCGTAAAATACGTTGGAAAAAGAAAAGGAGCGCAGTAGTATGTTATCAGAAAAAATGGTAGAATTAGGGACGAATCGCTCGGTTATCCGCGAGCTGTTCGAATTTGGGAAAAAAAGAAAGGCGGAAATCGGAGAGGATAACGTTTTTGATTTTAGTATCGGAAATCCCAGCGTTCCTGCTCCTGCCTGCGTAAAGGAGGCGGCACTGGACCTTTTGCAGAACGAGGATGAGGTGCTGCTGCATGGTTACACATCTGCTCAGGGGGACGCCGGACTTCGAAAGGCGATTGCCGACTATATCAATGAGCAGCATGGTACCGGTCTGACAGCGGAGAACCTTTATATTACGGTGGGAGCAGCAGCGTCATTGTCCATTTCCCTGAAAGCACTGGCAGAGGAGGGGGATGAGTTTATCACCTTTTCCCCATTTTTTCCGGAGTACCGCGTCTTTGTGGAAAATACGAATTCAAAACTTGTTGTAGTAGAAAGCAATCCGCAAAATTTCCAGATTGATGAAAAGGCATTTGAAAATGCCATCACCGCGCATACAAAGGGTGTCATTTTGAACTCCCCGAATAATCCGTCCGGTGTCGTGATTACGGAGGAGGGAATAAAAAATCTCTGTGCAATTTTAGAGAAAAAACAAAAAGAATATGGACATCCGATTTTCCTCATTGCGGATGAGCCGTATCGGGAATTAGTGTATGATGGCATAAAAGTTCCGTATTTGATGAATTATTTTGACAATACTTTGGTATGCTATTCTTATAGTAAATCCTTATCGTTACCGGGAGAACGAATCGGCTATATCGCTGTGTCGAACAAAGCTGTTCAGTGGCAGCAGATTTATGCCGCTGTATGCGGTGCGGGACGCTCGCTTGGTTATGTGTGTGCGCCAAGCCTGTTCCAGCAGGTAGTAAAACGCTGTCAGGGCAAGACTGCGGACGTATCCGTTTACAAGAGAAACCGCGATCTTTTATACAATGCTTTGACGGAGTACGGCTATCACTGTATCCGTCCGGACGGTGCTTTTTATCTTTTTGTGGAGGCACTGGAGAAAGACGCAGGAAAGTTTTCTGAAAGGGCGAAGGATTACGAATTACTGTTGGTGCCGGCAGACAGCTTTGGTACACCGGGGTTTGTGCGCATTTCCTACTGTGTCAGTACGGAGCAGATAGAAAGGGCACTCCCGGCATTCAAGGCTCTTGCTGAATCCTATGGTAAATAGAATTTCAGCTTAAATGGAGAATGAAAACATGAATGTATCAGAGAGCTTTTTCAATACACTGGCGCTGATCGGAGGATTGGCGCTTTTTCTCTATGGAATGCACGTTATGGGGGAAGGACTTGCCCGGTTGTCCGGCGGCAAAATGGGAAAGGTTCTGGAACGGCTGACCGACAACCCGGTAAAAGCAGTGGTTTTGGGAGCCGGGGTGACGGCGGTGATTCAGTCCTCCTCTGCCACAACGGTGACAGTGGTGGGCT
Organism: uncultured Eubacterium sp.; assembly: GCA_964518785.1. Classification (GTDB taxonomy): domain Bacteria; phylum Bacillota; class Clostridia; order Lachnospirales; family Lachnospiraceae; genus Eubacterium_F. The sequence goes on along the minus strand of CAZFHT010000081.1, from coordinate 5,131 downwards.
TTGTGAATTCCGGCATTATGAAACTGGGGCAGGCTGTGGGCGTTATTATGGGAGCGAACATTGGTACAACTGTCACCTCATGGATTTTAAGCCTTACGGGAATCGAGAGCAGCAACTTTTTTGTGCGTCTGCTCAAACCCACTTCTTTCACGCCGATTCTTGCCATTATCGGCATTATCCTGATATTCAATGCGAAGACGGAAAAGAGACGGGATGTCGGAAATATTCTCGTTGGTTTTTCGGTACTGATGTTTGGCATGGACGCCATGAGCAGTGCTGTGAAGCCGCTGGCGAGTGTGCCGGAATTTACCGGGATTCTCACAATGTTTTCCAATCCGGTTCTCGGAATGTTGGCAGGGACGGTTCTCACTGCGGTCATTCAGAGTTCGTCTGCCTCTATCGGCATTTTGCAGGCTCTCTGCGTGACCGGGCAGTTGTCCTACGGAACTGCCCTGCCCATTATTTTGGGACAGAATATCGGTACTTGCGTGACCGCACTTCTCTCCTCGGTAGGCAGTGGACGAAATGCCAAACGGGCGGCACTGGTGCATTTGTATTTTAATGTTATCGGTACGCTTGTCTTTTCCGTTGCCTTTTATGGTCTGAATGGAATCCTCCATTTCCAGTTTTTAAATGCGTCGGCGGGGGCAGCGGGAATTGCGGTGATTCACACCGTCTTTAATGTCGGGGCAACGCTTTTATTACTTCCATTTTCGGGCGGACTGGAAAAACTGGCACTGCTGACGGTGAAGGAAAGCAGGGAGGAGAGGAACAGCCGATTTGCCAAATTAGATGACCGTTTTCTCGACGCCCCGGCACTCGCACTGGAGCAGGCAAAAGTGCTGGTGGATGAGATGGCGCAGATTACTTTGGAAAATCTGGCACTGGCACTGAATGGCATTGCCCATTATCAGGAGGGAGACAAAGAAAAGCTTCAAAACGGCAGACAGCGGACAGTCCGCTACGAGGAGGCGGTTACGGAATATCTGCACAAGATTGCAAACCGGAGTCTTGGTGAGGAGGACAGCGAGGAAATGAGTATGCTGTTTTTCACCATTATGGATTTTTCCAGAATTGCGGAGCATGGCTGCCACATTGTGTCGCAGTCGGCGAAAATCCAAAAGAGTGATGTGAAGTGGCCGAAAAAGATAAAGGATGAGCTGACACAATATGCGGCAGATGTGAAAAATATTTTAGAGGTAACAGTGAATGCCTTTGTCCATCAGAACGAGGAGGCAGCAGGACGGGTTGAAATTCTGGAGGACCGGATTGACCAGATAAATAAGCGGATGAAGAAACAGAATATGAAACGGCTGAAAAAAGAAAAATATGTGCCGGAGATAGGCATTTTTGTCAATGAACTGTCAAATAGTCTGGAACGTGTGGCAGACCACTGTGAAAATATCGCCGTCAGTATTCTCGGAAGGATGGCGGGGGAAAATGCGGAAGGATAAAAAACGAAAGTTTCCCCTTGTAAATTTTTGAAAAATTGATATGATATTAGATAGAAGAAAAGAGACTAGGAGGAAAGAAATCATGTTTGGAAAATTAATCAATATTTTGAAAGAGAATCCGAAAAAAATCGTTTTTACAGAGGGCAGTGACCCTCGTATTCTGGAGGCGTCTGCCCGCCTGCTGGCAGGTACTTTTCTGGCACCAATCTTACTCGGAGACAGAGCAGAAATCGAGAAGGTTGCACAAGAGAGTGGAGTGAATATCCGGGGTGCAGAGATTATTGATCCGACGGAATACGATGAACTTGACAAAATGGCAGAGTGCCTGTATGAGATTCGTAAAAACAAGGGTATGACGATAGAAAAGGCAAAAGAGACTTGCCTTCAGACCAATTATTTCGGTACGATGCTTGTTAAGATGGGAAAAGCAGACGCTCTTCTTGGCGGTGCTACCTATTCTACAGCAGATACTGTAAGACCTGCTTTGCAGATTATCAAAACGAAACCGACGAATAAAATCGTTTCATCCTGCTACATTCTTGTAAAGGAATCCGCCACCGGAGGAAACAGCGTACTGGCTATGGGCGACTGTGCCATCAATATTAAGCCAAATGAAGATGAACTGGTGGAGATTGCTACAGAATGTGTGGATTGTGCGAGAATTTTCGGTATTGATCCAAAAGTAGGTTTCCTCAGTTATTCCACATTCGGTTCAGGAAGTGGAGAGGACGTAGACAAAATGCGTAATGCTACGGCTAAGGCAAAAGAAAAAATGCCTCAGGTTCCGATTATCGGAGAAATCCAGTTTGATGCCGCTGTATCTCCTCGTGTTGCCCGTACAAAATGCCCGGATGAGGAAGTAGCAGGACAGGTTAATACTTTTATTTTCCCTGACATCAACGCCGGAAATATCGGCTATAAAATTGCACAGCGTCTTGGAGGCTTTGAGGCATATGGACCGATTATGCTTGGACTGAATGCACCGATTAATGACCTTTCCCGCGGCTGTAATGCGGCTGAGGTTTATTCCATGGCGATTATCACCGCTGCTCTGGCGTAATGAATAATGAATAATTAATTAATAATTAATTTGACAAAAGTTTAACTGTAAGGAGAAAGAGATGATAAAAGATTTATTCCATAAGAACCGTCCCACGTATTCTTTGGAGGTATTTCCGCCAAAGAAGGACGCTGACGTCACCGTTATCTATGATGCACTGGACCAGTTTAAGACACTGCACCCGAGTTTTATCAGTGTGACCTATGGTGCGGGTGGCAATACGGCGGAGAACACCTTTGCCATTGCTTCATACATACAGAACCAGTGCGGCATTGAAGCGTTGACACACCTTACCTGTGCAGCGATTCCGGACAAATTGTTTTTAACAAACTTTTTAACGAACCTATACCGCAATGGTATTCACAATCTTCTTCCGCTGAGAGGAGACCAGCCGGTTTATATGAGTGATGAGCAGTTTGCCCGGAGATATTATGAACACGCCTCCGACTTGGCAAAGGATGTGAAGGAAACGTATGATTTCTGTCTTGCCGGTGCCTGCTATCCGGAGGTACATCAGGAGGCGGCAAGTATGGAGGAGGACATTGCTCATTTGAAAATCAAAGTAGAGCAGGGCGTGGACTTTTTGATTACCCAGTTGTTTTACGACAATGAAACGTTTCTGCGTTTTTTGGATAAAGTGAGGGAGGCTGGAATTGAAGTTCCGGTGCTGCCGGGACTTATGCCGATTACGTCAGTGAAACAAGTGGATAATATTATCGGAATGTCCGGGACGAAGATTCCAAAGGACTTGGCTGAGACATTGGAAAAATATAAAGATAATCCGGCAGATTTGAAAAAAGCGGGATTGGAATACACGAAGAAACAGATGGAGGATTTGCTTGCTCATGGCGTGGACGGGATTCATCTCTACTCAATGAATAAGGTTGAATACGCAAAGGCGATTTATGGGTAAGAGTAAGGCAGCAGAATTTTAGATAGCGGGTGACGGTTATGAAACTGAATTATTACAAAGATAATGGTATTTTATTGACCGAAATGGACATTGATTTTGTCAATAATACGATAAAAATAAAAAACCATACAGATAATTTGACAGACCGGGCATTTGGCATCAATGAACACCCCACGATACAGGACTTTGATGAATTTTGTGAGTACCGCAGTATTCCGCAGACAAGGCATAATTTCAAAACGGAAATGCGTTTAAGAGGTATTAAAGATACCTCGCCAATGGGTATCATGCGGTTTTATCATGGGCGTATTGATGACGACACCTGCTACATTGAAATCGTGGAGGAGTGATAAGACATTGACAATTGATGTGAGTGGGATTCCTCCAATGACACAAATAGCAACGTCCTCCAAAGGCAATCAGAATAAATGGCATATCGGAGATATCTATTATAAGCAGGACGCAAATGGATATGAAGGGTTGGCTGAAGTTTTATCCAGCCGGATTCTTGAAAAATCAAACGAAAATGCGTTTTTCTCCAATCTATGATAATGGGGATGCTTTCTTTTCCGACCTGATGTATTTTCCAATGCGTTTTTTGCCGGAGGAATTGATAAAACGAACAACGGCAAAACCATTTTCGGGTTCGTTTGAAAAACAGAAAGCAGCAGCCGAGCAATTATATAAAAAGCAATTGGAATTATGGTTTTCAAAAGATGATTTAATTGATTTTTGTCATGAGGCAGCGGCTTACTATCCAGAAGAGTACATAGAACGAATAAAACAAATATGTGAAATACAATTAGAAAAGTAAAAAAATGCTTACCGTCTGGAAATTCTGCCTAAACGGTAAGCATTTGATGTTTTATGTGACTTTTTATCTTCCACAGCACAGCTTAAATTTCTTGCCGGAGCCACATGGACATGGGTCATTTCGTCCTACTTTGCGGTTTGCATTGTGGATAGTACCGGAATTTTTCTGCTCTTTGTATAATTCCTTGCGGCGTTCTGCTGTAAGAATGTTATCCCATTCCGGCATATTGTAAAGCCATTCTGCTTTGCAGTCCACCATGTTGTAATATAATTTTTCCGGGTCGATATCGATTTTCACTTTCGTGTCCTTTTCCATCGTATCAATGGGATTTGCTTCTTTCAGACTGTCGTTGATTCCGTCCAGAAAGCCGACCATCATAGAGAGAGGAACGTCATATTTAGCAGCCAGTCCTTCTACTGTTCCCTCTACAATCTGTGTCGGGTCTGCTAAAAGTTTTTCGTAGATGCCTTTCTCCAAAGTAAAATAATTCTGCCAAAGTTTTTCGCCCTCTTTTGACGACTGCATTTCTTCACTATATGCGTAATCACGCCATTCCTGTAATAATGCCATTTTCTTGTCCTCCTGTACATCATGACACCTGCGTGTCTATATTCATTGATTGGGTGCTGTTGCACAGCACCTTTTAGACTATAACATATTCTAAGGGAAAATGCAAAACATAGAATATTGAAAAATGTGTATAATTTTCAAAAAATGGTCCATACTGATAATGCAGGCAGGAAAATCAGATTCCCCCTCTGAGATTCCTGTACTTATCCTCCCCTTTGAAAAACACCCGGCTGACATCACTGTCAGCCGGGTGTTTTGATTTTACAAGCAGATAACGGGAGTCGAACCCGCCTTTCCAGCTTGGGAAGCTAGCGTTCTAC
>CAZFHT010000080.1:0-9014 GCA_964518785.1 uncultured Eubacterium sp. | reverse complement strand
CCCGGACCGTCCGGTTATGAGCCGGATGCTCTAACCAACTGAGCTAAAGGTCCATTCTGAATTTTAGAGAGATAAAAACCTCTGTATAAAAAATGACTCCTACGGGAATCGAACCCGTGTTACCGCCGTGAAAGGGCGATGTCTTAACCGCTTGACCAAGGAGCCGTAAACAACGCATCAACATTAGATATGTTATCATACCAAAGAAGAAAATGCAAGTATTTTTTAAAGCATCTTCAAATTTCAAAAAATTAGGTTTGGACATCGTCTTAACCCCCCTAAGAAACAATCATCCTGTTCCTTAGGGGTATCTTTATTCCACTATCTTGACAATCTCTTTGTCATGCTGAACAAGTGTTCATCAATATCCTTTGTCATCTTCAGTGCGTCATCAATATCATAATCAGTGAATTCACCATTGCGGTAGGCAACCACTCGGTTTGTCTTGCCCTCCAACAGCAGGTCCACCGCCATGGCTCCCATGGCAGACGCATACACGCGGTCACGACAGGTAGGATTTCCACCTCGCTGGATGTGTCCGATTACGGTAGCTCTCGTCTCGATTCCGGTAGCCTCCTCAATTCGTGCTGCCATCTCATGAGAGTTCCCAATGCCCTCTGCATTGACAATAATATGATGTTTCTTTCCGATACGGCGCTTTGAAAGAATTTTCTGGATAATCTCCTCTTCGGAATTATCATTTTTTCTCTCCGGCACAAGAACATATTCCGAACCGTTTGAGATACCGCACCACAAGGCGATATGTCCGGCTGTACGTCCCATTACCTCGATAATACTGCATCTCTCGTGAGACGCTGATGTATCACGAACTTTATCAATTGCCTCCATCGCTGTATTACAAGCAGTGTCAAAACCAATGGTGTACTCTGTGCAGGCAATGTCCAAATCAATCGTTCCCGGAATTCCAATCGTGTTAATTCCATTTTCAGATAGTTTCTGTGCACCTCGGAAGGAACCATCACCACCGATAACTACAATACCGTCAATACCATGCTTGCGGCACACCTCCGCTGCCATTTTCTGTCCTTCCGGTGTCATCATGCGCTTACACCGGGATGTAAACAAAATTGTTCCCCCTCGCTGCACAATGTCCGTAACGCTCATCGTATCCATATCCATAATGTCTTCTTCCAAAAGACCTGCATAACCCCGATTGATGCCCTTTACCTGTAATCCGCTTGACAAACCGGCACGGACAACTGCACGAATCGCCGCATTCATGCCGGGAGCGTCACCGCCGCTTGTCAGTACTCCTATTGTTTTTACTTCCTTAGCCATAACCTTACACTTCCTCCATGTAAAAAACTTACTATAACTTCCGTTACTGCTCTGGGGAACCCCCTTACATTTACAGTAACTCTCTTCCAATAATTGTACTATGATTAAAAAGTTTTTTCAATACTCTTTTCCACCACTTTTACATTATCTGCTCCGAATTCCTCATATAATTTTTGTTTCAGTTCCCGGCACACATACGTCGAATGGCTGTTCGGCAGGCTTTTTACCGCCTTTCTCTCGGACAGATAAATTTTTACTTCATCTCTGCCGTCAAATTCATCCAAAATACGATACAGTTCGGACTCCTTCTCCATATATTCTTCCTTTGTCCGGCACTGAATCCACAATGTCTTACTCATATTGTCAAATGGTATAACCTTCGAGCATATCATTTTTGCCGGCTTATTTTCCTCTACCGCAGTTCTGCCTTGAACGAACACTTTTCTGTCAATCTCCAACACCTCCCGATTTTTCTCGTAAACTCCCGGAAATACGATTACTTCCACCGTACCGTACAAATCTTCTACCGTAATAAATGCCATGAGGGTATTCGATTTCGTAGTCTTCACCGTCTTGTCAGTAATCATGCCGCCAATCACGACTTTTTCTTTGTCCTTGACCTTCGGAAACTCATCTCCCTCTGCGGGAACAAAATCTATCGTAGCGTGAGTAATATTTTTTTCCAAAAGCTCCACATACTCCTCCAAGGGATGTCCACTCAGATAAACACCCAGCACTTCCTTTTCGTATGCCAGAATCTCCTCTCTTTCAAATTCACCGACATCCGGCATTACCAGTTCAAACTTTTTCTGCTCCTCCGGTGCCGCAAAATCGAACAAAGACATCTGTCCGCTGAGATTATTTTTTCTGTCCTGATTCACCCCCTCCATAACACTGAGATAAACGCTCATCTTCTGTTTCCTTGTTCCCGGCAGACTGTCTAATGCGCCTGCTTTAATAAAACTTTCCAGTGTTCTCTTATTAACTGATTTCCCAGAGACTCTCATGCAGAAATCTTTTAGCGAGAGATATTTTCCCCCTGCCTCTCTCTCTGCCACGATTTCTTCAATCACCGGACGCCCAACCCCCTTAATGGCAGCAAGACCATACCTGATATTTTCACCGTCCGGGGTAAACCGGTAATCTCCTTCATTCACATCCGGCGGCAGAATCTCAATACCGAGCTGTCGGCAGTTCATAATGTACTCTGTGATTTTCCCCGTATTCTCCAAAAAAGAAGTCATCAGTGCCGCCATAAATTTCACTGGGTAGTGGCATTTCAAATACGCCGTCTGGTAGGACACCACCGCATAAGCAGCGGCATGGGATTTGTTAAAGGCATATTTTGCAAAGTCTGTCATCTCATCATAAATTTTTCTTGCCACATCCTCGGGAATCCCCCGGTTTACACATCCTTCAACGCCTTCCTCCTCATTGCCATAGATAAAGTTGTTTTTCTCCTTCTCCATCACTGACGCTTTTTTCTTCGACATGGCACGACGCACAAGGTCACTGCGTCCATAACTGTATCCCGCCAAGTCTCGGACAATCTGCATAACTTGTTCCTGATAAACGATACAGCCATAGGTTGGTGAGAGAATCGGCTCCAGCTCCGAGCAGTCGTACTGAATATTCTCCTGATTATTCTTTCCGGCAATATAACGCGGGATAAAGTCCATCGGTCCCGGACGATACAGTGAAATTCCGGCAATGATATCCTCCATGTTTTGTGGTTTCAGTTCCTTCATGAAATTTTTCATTCCCGCACTTTCCAGCTGAAAAACGCCCTCGGTCTTCCCGGCACTAATCATCTTATACACTTCTTCGTCTTCGTAATCAATATCGTGAACGTCAAAAGCACCGCCGACAGCGTCTTTAATCACTGTTAATGTACGAAGTCCCAAAAAGTCCATTTTCAGAAGTCCCAGTTCCTCCAGTGTCACCATCGTATACTGGGTTGTAATATTACCGTCTGCAGCCCTCGACAGGGGAACAAACTCGTCCACCTCTTTCGGACTGATTACAATGCCCGCAGCGTGAATGGATGTATGCCTTGGAAGTCCCTCTAAACGCATGGACATATCGATAAGTTTTTTCACCTGCTCATCACTGTTGTACATCGTTTTCAGCTCCGGATTCATGTCCAGTGCTTTCGGTATCGTAATTCCCAATTCCATCGGGATTGCCTTTGCCACCGAATCCACAAAAGCATATGGTAAATCCAGCACCCTTCCCACATCACGAATAACCATTCTCGCCGCCATCGTCCCAAAGGTAACGATTTGCACCACTTGTTTTTCTCCATACTTTTGCGTGACATAATCGATAACCTCCTGCCGACGCTCGTAGCAGAAATCAATATCGATATCCGGCATTGTCACACGCTCCGGATTCAAAAAACGCTCAAAGAGAAGGTTATAGCGGATGGGATCAATAATATCCGTTATGTTCAGCGAATAGGCAACCAGACTTCCCGCTGCCGAACCGCGCCCCGGTCCCACCGGAATTCCATTGTCCTTGGCATATTTGATAAAATCCCACACAATCAAAAAATAGTCCACAAAACCCATAGAGGAAATCGTGTCCAGCTCGTAATTCAGCCGTTCCCTAAGTTCCTCTGCTTTGTCTCCGTATCTTTGGACAAGACCATTCTCGCACAGCTCCCGCAGATAGGACTCGGACGTGTATCCCTCCGGCACTTGAAAATGTGGCAGCTTATATTTTCCAAATTCAATTTCCACATGACAGCGTTCAGCTATCTTACCGGTATTTTCGATTGCCTCTCCGGCATAAGGAAAAAGCTCTGCCATCTCCTCCCCGGATTTCAAATAATACTGACCGCCTTCATACCTCATTCGGTTTTCATCCGAAACCTTTTTCCCAGTCTGGATACAGAGAAGAATGTCGTGAGCCTCTGCGTCCGAATCGTATATGTAATGAACATCATTGGTGGCAACTAAGTCAATCCCCAACTCCTGATTCATCCGCAGCAGTCCCTGATTCACTGTCTGCTGCTCCGGAATGCCATGGTCCTGCAGCTCCAGAAAAAAGTTTCCCTTTCCGAAAATGTCCTGTAATTCCAGTGCTGCGCTTTTCGCCTCATCATACAGCCCCCGGCAGAGAAAAGAAGGGACAACGCCCGCCAGACACGCACTGAGCGCAATAATGCCCTCGTGATATTCCCGCAGCACTTCGTAGTCCACACGAGGCTTATAGTAAAATCCTTCGGTAAAGCCTCTGGATACAATTTTCATCAGGTTCGCATAACCTTGATTATTTTCCGCCAGCAAAACCAGATGATGGTAGCGGCTTTCATTTTCTCTCCCATATTCCCGGTCAAAGCGGGAGCCGGGTGCCACATACACCTCACAGCCGATAACCGGGTTAATTCCAACGGATTTTGCCGCCTTGTAAAAATCAATTACACCATACATAACACCATGATCTGTAATTGCCAGACTATCCATCCCCAGTTCCTTCGCCCGGTTCACTAACTCCCCAATCTTACTGGAACCATCCAGCAGGCTGTATTCTGTATGGACGTGCAAATGAGCAAAATTCATTTGTGCCTCCTCCTTCTGCAAAAAAAAGCCACATGGACCTCAGCTTCCTTTGGTTCATGTGGCATCTCACTCTTTTTAATTGTTTCCGGCAAGATACTCTTCCAGATTCATCATCGCTGACTGTTCGTCTTCTCCGTCCACTGTGAACTCCAACTGCTGTCCCGGATTTACACCCAGCGTCATCATACCCATAATGCTTTTGGCATTAACCGTTTTGTTGTCCTGACAAATATTGATACTGCTTCGGTACTGACTGGCAATCTGAACCAGCATGGCAATCGTTCTGGCACCTTCTTTGTCTCGACTGACACCAACACTTTTCTTAATCATATTTTCCTCCATCCGGTATCACCGTTTCCCCGGTGACACGCCTAACATTCAGTATTTTTCTTTCGCAAATCTTCTGCGATTTCGCTCAATCTTCTCAATCGGTGGTTCACCCCGGACTTCCCAAGTGGCGGATTAAGCATTTCCCCCAGTTCTTTCAGCGTCACATCTGGATTTTCAAGTCTGAGTTTAGCTATCTGAGCCAGATTTTCTGAAAGGATTCCAAAGCCTGCTTTGTCGTGAATGTAACGAATATCTTCTGTCTGCCTTGACGCTGCCGACACCGTCTTTTTTATATTCGCTGTCTCGCAATTCACCTGTCGGTTAATGGAATTACGCATTTCTTTTAAAATGCGTACATTTTCAAAATCCATCAGGGCAATATGTGCGCCAATGATATTCAGAAAGTCTGCAATAGCAGAACCCTCCTTCATATACACAACATACATATTCTTTCGCTCTATTATTTTTGTTTCCAGTTCAAAAACACCTATAATCTCCTGCATTTGAACAGCTCTGTCATGATTTCCAAAAGTCATTTCCAAATGATACCCACTGTTTGGATCCGTCACCGAACCGCAAGCAAGAAATATCCCGCGGATAAATGCCCGCTTGCAGCAGTTCCTCTCCAACAGCTTATCGGATACCAATGCAGCCCCATCAAAAATGCGAATGGCTTTGAGAAACGCCGCTGCCTCCTCATCGTCAAAGACATACAAAAAATAGTGATGTCCCCGCAGAGAGAGGTCTGGTACGATATGCAGAACCTTCTTAAATAAGATATAGCATTTTTTTAAAACTGTCAAGTTTTCTGTCGTAAACTTAACGATATAATCTCCATCGCTTTCCATAATGACCTGTCCACAACAGGCAAACAGTGCCGCCAGCTCCGCCAGCTGGCAGTGCCTTGACTTTCCTGTCTGGTCCAGCAATTCTTCTTTTACTTTCCCTGCGAACGACATATACTGTGTAACCGATCCTTCTCTATATCTCTATGCTCTTTCTTGCAGCCGTATTCCGAATTTTCAAATTCCTTGTAAATCGCATTGGTCAGCGTCACACTCCGATGCTTTCCTCCGGTGCAGCCAATGGCGATGACAAGCTGTGTTTTTCCCTCCACAATGTAGTTCGGCACAAGAAAATCCAACATATCCTTCAATTTCTTCAAAAATGTCTGAGCCTTTTCTGACTCCATCACATAATCATAAACTTCGATATCATTTCCCGTCAGCGTTTTTAACGAATCCACATAAAAAGGATTTGGCAAAAACCGCACATCAAATACTAAATCCGCATCGGAAGGGATTCCATACTTAAAGCCAAAGGAAACAAAAGTGAGATAAAAATTACAAAACTTCTCATCCTCCACGAAAATCCGGTCAATTTCCTGTTTCAGTTCGCGAATGAGCAATGTCGTTGTGTCGATAATGTAATCTGCCCGCTTTTTCAAGTCCGAGAGAATTTTTCTCTCTTCCTCAATGGCAGCGTCCATACGCCCTCCCTCTGCCAAAGGGTGCATTCTTCTCGTCTCCTTATAACGCTTGACGATAACCGGCGTAGACGCCTCCAAAAACAAAATTTCCAGAGTGTAGCCTTTCTCTTTCAGATTTTCCAAAACCTGAGCTGCCTCCAGCAGCGATTTATGTCCTCCCCGGATGTCCAGCCCAAGAGCCACACGCTTAATCTGTTCACTGGAATCCTCTGTCAACTGCATAAACGTAGGCAGCAATGACACCGGCAGATTGTCCACGCAAAAATACCCGTCATCCTCCAGTATTCTCATAACCGAACTTCGTCCTGCTCCACTCATCCCAGTAACAATGACAAATCTCATAGACTTTTCCTCACTTTCTATTCGCAGCCAACAATACGAACCTCCGGTTCCAGCCGGACTCCGAATTTCTCTTGTACTTTTTCCTGCACATCCTGAATCACTCTCTCCACCTCTGCCGCCGTCGCCTGCCCCCGGTTGATAACAAAACCGCAGTGTTTCTCTGCGACCTGTGCGTCCCCTACCCGGTAGCCCCGCAGCCCGGCATCTTGTATCAATTTCCCTGCAAAATAACCCTCCGGTCTTTTAAATGTACTGCCGGCACTGGGAAACTCCAACGGCTGTTTGTCCCGCCGTTTCTGATTCAGTTCCCGCATAGCAGCCTGAATCTCCTCCTTTTTCCCTTCATGGAAAAGGAAGGTTCCCTCCAGAACAATGTAATTTTCTTTCTGAATCACACTGCTGCGGTATCCCAACTGCAATTCTTCTTTTGTCAGTTCCCGAATTTCACCTTGTTCCGTCATGATGACAGCACTCTCGATGCAATCCTTAATCTCGCCGCCATAAGCACCCGCATTCATGGTAATGCCGCCGCCCAGCGTACCGGGAATCCCCCCGGCAAATTCAAAGCCGGTCAATCCGGCGTCAGCAAGCTGTACCGCCATGGCTCTCATGGAAATGCCCGCCTGTGCTGTCACCTTTGTCCCCTGAATGTGAATTTTTCCAAGACTTTTCCCGACTTCAATGACAACACCGGGATAGCCGCCATCCCGAAAAAGGATATTACTGCCCTTCCCGATGAAATAAAACGGCAGTTCCTTCTCTTTGGCAAAATTCATTGCCTCTCTCACTTCCCCGGTTGTCTCCGGTATGAGATAATACGATGCCGGACCACCGATTCGAAAAGTAGTGTGCTGACTCAACAGCTCCTGTTGGCGAATAATCATAACGACCTCCATCTTGACGCTGCCATGCAAATGATGACATTTACTTATTTAAAAAGAACCATGCGTACTGCCCCATAAATTCCGGCGTCATTGCCTAACTCCGCCAGATGAAACTTTGTGTCCTTCAACGCATACATGGCATTTTGGTCAAAATATTTCTGAACCACATCGAGAATAATCTGCCCTGCCGCCGAAACGCCTCCGCCGATGACAAATGCCTCCGGGTCCACGACATGAGCCACGTCACTGAGGGCAACTCCCAAATATTTGCCAAACTTCTCCACAATTTCAAGACAATAGCTGTCTCCTGCTTTTGCCCCATCAAAAACATCTTTTGCTGTGATGTCAGAACACTGTGTCAGACAAGAGTCCCCCGGAAGATTTTTCTTCGCCATCCGCACAATGCCTGTGGCTGACGCATACTGCTCCAGACAGCCTTTATTTCCACAGCCGCAAGCCTCCGTCTCATTTGGCTCTACCTTAATGTGGCCAATCTCGCCGCCGGCACCTTTACTGCCCGTCAGCACTTTGCCATTGAGAATAATACCGCCACCACAGCCGGTACCAAGCGTCACCATGACAATACTGTCGCAGCCGCGTCCGCCGCCTTTCCACATCTCGCCAAGTGCCGCCACATTTGCGTCATTGCCAACCTTCACGTTTCCCACTCCGGTGAGGCTTGCCAGTGCATTTTTTACATTAAACACGCCCCAGCCGAAATTGGTACATTGCAAAACAACACCGTCCTCCGTCATTGGTCCCGGAATTCCTACGCCGATTCCAAGAATGTTGCCACCATATTCTTCTCTTTTTCCCTCAATACTATCCACAATATCCGGAAGAATTCTCTCTCCATTATTTTCCGTATTGGTAGGAATCTCCCATTTTTCCATCAAGTCTCCTGTGTCGGAAAACATACCGATTTTTATTGTCGTTCCGCCCACATCAACTCCTACATAATGCGATGACATGATAGACTTCACTTCCTTTCACACTGAATCTCGCCATCTTATGAATTTGACAAATTACTTGTCACTCTGTTGTATAATTCCCGAGCCGCATTGTAGCCCATCTTCTTTTGACGGAAATTAACGGCTGCCGACTCGC
>CAZFHT010000079.1:0-9160 GCA_964518785.1 uncultured Eubacterium sp. | reverse complement strand
TCCGTTGCCTGATTTCCGCAGTGAAAGAACGGGCAAGAAAAGGAATCAAGCCTCATGTTGAAAACTCCTCTCATAACCGGGTAGAATTTACTGAGGAAATGCGTAAGACTTATACGATTCTGGCACCACAGATGTCACCGATACATTTTGACATGGTTCTGCCTGCTCTGGCAGCCTGCGGCTACAATATTGTTCAGCTCCCAACCGGGGTAGGTGAACTCGATTACGGCTTGAAATATGTAAATAATGATGCCTGCTATCCATCTCTTCTGGTAGTGGGACAGTTTATGAAAGCATTATTATCCGGAGAATATGATTTGGACCGCACCGCCCTTATCATAACCCAGACCGGAGGCGGCTGCCGCGCCACCAACTATATCGGATTTATCCGTCGTGCCTTGAAAAAGGCAGGGATGGAACAGATTCCGGTTATTTCCCTCAGTGCCGGGGTGGAGACAAATTCAGGTTTCAAGATAAATTACCGTCTCCTGAAGGGTGCTGTCCACGCCCTGATTTACGGTGACTTGTTTATGCGTGTCGTTTACCGCACCCGCCCTTATGAAAAAGTACCGGGCTCCGTAAATGCCCTTCATGAAAAATGGAAAGCCCGCTGCATTGAGGCAGTGAAAAATCCGAAACAATCGGAACTGAAAAAACTGGTGAATGCCATTGTAAAAGATTTTGATGAAATTGAATTAGATGAATCCGTCAAGAAACCGAGAGTCGGTATCGTGGGCGAGATTCTTGTAAAATATCTCCCGGCAGCTAACAACCATGTAGTGGAGCTGCTGGAGACAGAGGGTGCCGAGGCAGTCAGCCCGGATATGCTGGATTTCTTTATGTATAGTGCTTATAACAACGTGTTCAAAGCAGAACACCTTGGTTTCAAGAAAAGCAGTAAACACTTAGGAAAGGCTGCTGTCTGGCTGATGGAGGAATTCCGCAAACCACTTCGCAAGGCTTTGGAATCGAGTAAACGCTTTGACGCACCGCCATCTATCGAAACGCTGGCTCACTATGCAGAGCCATTTGTATCCAATGGAAATCAGACCGGCGAAGGCTGGTTCCTCACCGGAGAAATGATTGAACTGCTCCACAGCAATGTGCCAAACATTGTCTGTACTCAGCCTTTTGGATGTCTGCCGAACCACGTCGTGGGAAAAGGTGTCATCAAGCAGCTGCGCAAAGCCTTTCCGGGGGCTAATATCGTAGCGGTTGATTATGACCCCGGTGCCAGTGAGGTGAATCAGTTGAACCGTATTAAGTTAATGCTGGCAACGGCGAATGAGAATTTGGAGAAGGAGAACCGGTAGTCTGCTAAACCGATTAGAAGGTACAAAAAGCGGAGGGAATCAATCTTGCGAAACGGAAACGCTGCGCGTTAAAGTTTCGCTCTGATTGATTCCCTCCACTTTTTTGCTCTTGGTTAATGGATTTGCAGACTGCCGACAAGTGTGGTGGCTGGACTACCGTTTCTACTTTGGTTAGGGGATTTGCAGACTACCGGCGAGTGTGGTGGCTGGACTACCATTTCCACTTTGGTTAGGAGATTTGCAGACTACCGGCGAGTGTGGTGGCTAGACTACCGTTTCCACTTTGGTTAGGAGATTTGCAGTATCCTTATTTTTTAACAATTCTGAATCATCACTGGTTTTCCCTGCACCCGGCACTTGTTCATGGTGCTGCCGCCATCTCCATAGCAGGCATCACAGACCTCCACAGCCTTTGTGTCCTCCGGTGAATCGTCATATATTCCCCATCCGAATGACCGGAACTCCTCAACCAGATTTGTATAGGAATTCCACAACTGCCGGTGGCTTTTCCCCAGCAGTTCTTCTGCTTTCGCATCCGGTCGCCATAGCATGGTTACTTCCTCCTGATACCGGCAAAATGTGGCAAACACCTCTTTCATCTTCTCTATCATTTTTTCGCCATGGCATAAGAGAGCACTTGCACTGGTCGTATATAAAATTACCTTCTTCCAACTGCCATCTTCTTTTTTTATCTGCTCCGGCCAGCCGGAAGGGAGGTCTTTATCTTCCTTCCGGTGCTTTTTCTCATAATCATACACCGGAGAGCCAAGTCCCTGTATTCTGCTCTCCCAGATGTCTTTCGTATCTTCTCCAGCGAACTCCGTCAGCAATTCCACATAAACCTGTTTCATCTTCTCCGACTGAACGATTACCTTATCCGCATAAACCACGCCCGGCGTATTACAGTACGACTTCAATGTCTCTCTTGCCCGTTCATCGTCAGGTCCGATTTCATCCATAACAAATGCCGGAATATACACAAGCTGTTCCGTATACTTTTTTAAATTTTTCGCATAGAAAAACGGATGAATAGTAAAACCATAGTTATATTCATCATATGGGCATTGGATAACGATAACTTCCGGATGATGCACCTCAAAATTATACTTCTCATAAGAAGTAATCGCGACGCCGTCCGGGTATCCATCCGTCTCATAATGCGGTTCTTCCTTCTTTACCTTTCCCAAAGCGTCTTTATAAAAATAAGGTGCCGGGATTACATAGACATCCGTTCCTTCTTCTTTACGGGCTGTCTGCCACACACTGTCCATGCCCTTCCAAAGAGAGGCTTTGTACGGAACAAAGACAACCTCTTTTCTCGGTTTCAAATCTTTATCAACGCTGCTTTCTATCTCCTGTTTCTTTTCCTTTAGAAGAGTAGAAATATGCTGCGAAAGTTCTTCATAGCTTACAGTATCGTTCCGGTTTTCCAAAGTTCCCTCTGCTAACTGCTGATGAATCATAAAGACCGTCTCGCAGTATTGTTCAAGGATTCTTACGGTGGCATGAGATTCCCCCTGCTCTTCTTCAATCATTGTCCCTAATTGAATCGCCACATTCTGACATTCTCCCAACAGCTCCAGAGCATCCTCGCAATGTCCCTGCTCCACAAGTTTGAAAATCTCCTCATGTGCCTCGTCGAAAAGGGGCAAAAATCCTTTTACCCGGCTTTGCAGCGTCTCTTTGGGCAGACGGGACTTCTCCACTTCCTGCCATTCTTTTTTTGAAAACCGATACTCATAAACCTCGGCAGCTCCCTCCTGCCGCAAAAAATCTAACTGCTTTGCATAGGTAGGGTAATCGTGAGAGCCACCGGCACGAACCGGTTTCATCCAGTTTTCCCCGTACTTTCTCGTCAGTAGTCCGGCATAGCCGGACGGAACGTCAATCTCCGAGACGTCAAAGGGAATCGTAATTTCTTCCCGAAAGGATTCAAGCGGCAGACGGTAATTCTGACTTCGAATCCACACCGGAATATTGGTCACTTCCTTTGCCCCACGCTGACAATATTTCCGGCAAAGTTTATCTGCCTTCTCATAAAGTTTCGTTTTCATAGACTTGTTTTGATTTGCCTGTGCATATATCATTCGCAGTTGGCGGAGAAGTTCATCCTCCTCGCTTTCCTTGTCCGGCAGATAATCCAGTAAAAAAATATCGATTCCTGCCACATAGGGAAAACCATGATACTTCTCCAGCAGCTCTCCCTCCAGCACGTAAACTCTGGAATTTATCACCCGGCTGACATCATTATTAAAATCCTCTGTGACTACATTGTCCATAAACCAACATTCCTTTGGCAGTTCTTTTTCTGCCACCTCACGAAATCGGTCATAATCTTCACGCAGCATACAAATATCCATATCATCATCCCATGGGATTCTCCCCCCATGGCGGATGGAACCAAGCAGCGTTCCCCACTCGGCAAAGCAGCGAATATGATGTTTTTTACAAATCGTTCTGACAATATCAAAAACCTCTAATTGAGCCGCCCAGCACCGTTTCATCAGACTGGGGATATAAAACCCCTCCCGCACCTCGTCTTCAAAATAAGAATCCGGAAACTCCATGCCACTCCTCCTTATTGAATCTCTGTCTACTAGCAGATTCTCAAATGTCACTGTTTTGAATCATAACCGGCTTTCCCAATGCACGACACCGATTCATCACACTTCCTCCATCTCCATAAGCGGCATCGCACAATTCCACCGCCCTGTCACAGTCTTGGGAATCATCATAAATCCCCCAGCCATTCTCCCGGTATTCCTGAACCAAATCCCGGTACTTCTGCCACAATACAGAATGTTTTCTGCGGAGCATCTCCCTCGCCTTTAAATCCGGACACCACAAGAGTGCCACCTCATCCTGATTTTCATGAAAGGTAAGAAAAACTTTCTTCATTTTATCAATCATTTTTTCCCCACGATAAAGCAATGCACTGGCACTGGTGCTGTACAAAATAACCTTTTTACAACTTCCATCCGGCTTTTGTACCACATCAAGCCACTCCTGTGGAACATTCGCCACATCCGCCGTTTCTTTTTTCATCCTTTTCTCATAGTCATAAAGCGGCGAACCAAGTCCTTGTACTTTACTTTCCCAGATTTCCTTCGTATCTTCTCCGGCAAACTCCGTCAGCAGTTCTACATACACTTTTTTCATCTGTTCCGACTGCACAATCACCTTGTCCGCATGAACCACGCCCGGCATATTGCAAAACAGTTTTAATGTCTCTTTCGCCCTTTCATCCTCCGGACCAATTTCATCCATGACAAGTGGCGGAATGTACACAAGCTCCTCTGTGTACTGTTTCAAATTTTTGGCATAGAAAAATGGGTGCAGCGAAATTCCATAATCGTATTCATCATAAGGGCACTGAATAACGATGACATCCGGGTGATGTACCTGAAAATTATATTTTTCATAAGAGGTAATCACCACATCCTCCGGATAACCCTCCATCTCAAAGTGCTGCTCCTCTTTCTTCATATTTCCAAAATTGTCTTTATAATAATATGGTGCCGGAATTACATACACCTGTGTATCCGCCTCTTCCATAGCAGTTCTCCACGCACTGTCCATGGCGTTCCAATAAGACACCTTGTAAGGAATGAAAACAATCTCCTTTTTCCTCTTTAAGTCCTGCTCCACACTTTGTGCAAACTGGCCTTCAAATGCCACGAGATTTTGCAGACCACACTGTACATCCGGCAATCTGCTTTCCTCCACCGCACTCACCAGTTCCCCATGAATCTGAAAAACTGACTCACAGTACTGTTCCAGCAGAGCAACGGTCTTATGTCCCTCTCCCATCTCACCTTCAATCAGCGTGCCAATCTGAATCGCCACATCCTGGCAGTCACCTAAAAGAGAAACCGCAGTATTCCAGTCCTCCTCTTTTATCAGTGAAAGTAGGTTCTCATGAGCCTCCCGAAACAAAGGAAGAAAACCTCTCACCTTTTCCTGCAAAGATTCTCCTCGTTTTGTGCGTTCTTCTTCACGTAAGTTCTCTATCTCCTTCATTTTCTCCATGGAAAATTCGTATTCCATAACCATAGAGAGAGTGCTTGACTGTAAAGATTCCTTGAGTTTGTTAAAATACGGATAATCATGAGAACCTCCCGAACGAACCGGTTTCATATAATTCTCGCCATACTTTTTCCGCAGTAACTCTTCATAGCCCGCCGGCACCATAATCTCTGTCGTTTCAAACGGTACCGCAACGCTGTCCTCAAAGCAGTCATTCGGAAGACGATAGTTTTCATTAGCTGACCATAAGGGCAAATGCGTAAGCTCTTTCCCTTTTCCAGCACAGTAAATGGACGGAAGTGCTTCGATAATCAGGTAATACAGTCGTTTTTTTAGAGAAGCTTCTTTTTCCAGTTTCATGCCGCAGATTCTCTCCATATTTTGAACAAAGTTCGCTACCTCAACAGATTTTTCCAATTCTTCCTCACTTATCTCATTGATTTCACCGATGACGCCGCCAACATCCAGTACCATCTCGCGAAACTCTTTCTCCATCGCCTCACCCTGTGGCACATAATCCAGACGAAAAATATCCGTCCCAGCCGTATAAGGACAGCCATGATAATTCTCCAAACACTCACCGGAAACAATAAGGTCCTCTGAATTATGCACTGATATCACCATATTATCTGAACTTTCATATGAAAGATAATCCGTAATGACATAACCCTCCGGCAGTTCATCTGCCACCTCCAGAAAACGTTTATAGTCATCACTTTTCATACAGATATCAAAGTCATCATCCCATGGAATCATTCCCCCATGGCGGATGGCACCGAGCAGCGTTCCCCATTCGGCATAATACTGAATATTGTGTTTCTTACAGACTTTTTGTATTTTGTCAATTACCTCCAGCTCGGCTGCCCATACACGTTTTATAATACTCGGCACATAAAAACCCTCTCGCACCTCTGCCTCAAAATAAGAATCTGGAAATTCCATCATATCCTCCTTATCGAATCTCTGTCTACTCGTATCTTCTCAAATGTTACTGTTCTGAACCATGACCGGTTTTCCATGCACCCGACATTCGTTCAATATGACGCCGCCATCTCCATAACACGCATCGCAAAACTCTACCGCAGGATGATAGTCTCCGGTATCGTCATAAATTCCCCAGCCCTTCTCTTTGTATTCCTGAACCAAATCCCGGTACTTTTGCCACAATTCGGGATGTTTTTCACAGAGCATTTCCCCCGCCTTTGAGTCGGGACACCACAAGAGTGCCACCTCATCCTGATTTTCACGAAAGGTAAGAAATACTTTCTTCATCTTATCTATCATCTGCTCCTTATCAGACAAGAGTGCACTGACACTCGTACTGTACAGAATCACTTTCTTCGGGTTTCCATCCGGCTTTTGCACCAAAGCCAGCCACGATTCCGGTATTTGCACATTTTTCTTCCTATGTAATTTTTCGTATTCATAAATTGGCAAACCAATCCCCTTTATTTTATTTTCCCAAATTACTTTTGTATCCTCTCCGGCAAATTCCGTCAAAAGCTCCACATATACCTGTTTCATCTGCTCGGATTGAAGAATCACCATATCGGCAAGAACCACGCCCGGCATATTGCAGTAATATTTTAGCATTTTCTTTGCCCGAACATCTTCCGGTCCGATTTCATCCATAGAAAGTGCCGGGATATAGACAAGTTGCTCCGTATATTTTTTCAAGTTCCTTGCATAAAAAAACGGGTGCAGCGTCATGCCATAATTATACTCATCATACGGACACTGAATCACAATAACGTCCGGGTGGTGTACCTCAAAATTGTAATCCTCATAAGAAGTGAGTGTTACGTATTCCGGATAGCCATCCAAATCATAATGTTTTTCTTTCTTAACTTGTCCATAAACATCTTTATAATAATACGGTGCCGGAATCACATAGACATCGGTATTTTCCTCTTCCACCGCATTCTTCCATACGCTCTCCATCGTTCCCCACAGAGATGCCTTGTAAGGAACAAACACTATCTGCCGCCGTTCCGGTATCGTCTCCATCGATTCCTTCAACTGCTGAATATAGTCATCCAGTCTCCCCACTCCATCTGCGATATTTTTTATCGTGCCTTCATAAATTTGAAATACCGTCTCACAGTATTGTTCCAAAACGGCTACTGTCTTCTCCGGCTCGTCCAGTTCCCCCTCTATCATCGTTCCGAGCTGAATCGCCGACTCCTGACAATCCCCTAAAAGATTCAACAGGTTTTCCTGCTCACCATCCTCTGCCATGCGACAAAGCTCCCTATGTGCCTCAGAAAAAAGCAGGATAAACTCCATAACCTTTTCCCTCAGTGTCACCTTCGACAGACGCCCTTCTTCTCTCAAATCTTCAGAATTGAATTTATATTGAAGCGGTTCCACACCCGTTTCGTCATAAACCGCATCAATCTGGGATTCATAACCGGGATAATCATGGGAGCCTCCCGCATGAACCGGTTTCATATAATCACCATATTTTTGTTTTAATAGCTGCTCATAATAAAGAGGTACCGCAATCTCCGTATTTCCATACGGCATGGACAGACTGGATTCATAGCAGCATTTCGGAATCCGATAATCTTTATTTTCCAGCCAAATCGAATTATTTGTTAAATATTCTGCCTCTTCCTCCGTAAATTCTGCGAAAATATCTTCCACAATTCGAAGTAACTGCTTTGCCAGCGGCTTTTTTCTGTCAATGCTCACATAACAGATACGTTCCACATCACAAAGACATCGTTCCAAATCAACGGCAGCAATCTCGCCCCTGCAAATCTGTGTATAAAGCGTACATAAAAAATAGATTAACTCATGTAATTGTTCTTCTGTTTCTGAATCTCCCGGCAGAAAATCCAATACAAAAAGGTCAATCCCCATAATATACGGAAACCCATGAAATCGTTCCATCTGCTCTGCGGACAGCACCGGATACTTCGAATTTTGAATCCTCGTCACCAAATTCTCCGTATCAAATGTACGATAGTTCGACAGCCAGTATCCATCCGGCAGTTCCTGCTCTGCAACCTCAAGAAATTTTTCATAATCTTTTCTCTTCATGCAGATATCCATATCATCATCCCATGGAATCATCCCGCCATGACGAATGGCACCGAGCAGTGTTCCCCATTCTGCAAAATACGGAATATTATGTTTTTTACATACTGTCTTTACATCCTCCAGCACCTGCATTTGTGCTGCCCAACTCCTTTTCATCAGTCCCGGAACATAAAACCCTTCCCTGACTTCATCTTCAAAATAGGATTCTGGAAATTCCATAAACATCCTCCATTCAAAATGAACTTTCCTATTAAAAAAAGAGGGTACCCCGATAAAACTATCAGGATACCCTCCCTCATTATGCGTCGTACAAATCTTTCACTTATACATCCTTCGCAAATTACTGAAGAAGTGAAAGTACACTCTGATTTGCCTGATTTGCCTGAGCCAACATAGAAGTAGCAGCCTGCTGCAAGATGCTCTCTTTGGAGTATCTTGTCATCTCATCAGCCATATCAGTATCACGCAACTGTGATTCTGCGGACTGCAGATTCTCTGCTGTATTGTCATCTACTTTAACTCTGTACTCAAGACGATTCTGAATAGCGCCCAAAGTACTTCTTGCTGTTGATACTTTCGTAATCAAGGTATCAATGCTACCAAGCAGAGCAGAGTTTGCTGAACCAGAAGCCGTAAGTTTTATACCAGTCATAGTTACCTTAGAAATGGTAACCAAGATACTCTGATTCTGATTTGCACCAACCTGAAGATACTGCTTAGAGAAAGTACCACTCAACAGTTTCTTCTTATTGAACTCTGTCGTGTTGTTAATCGAA
>CAZFHT010000078.1:0-9253 GCA_964518785.1 uncultured Eubacterium sp. | reverse complement strand
GAATCCTGCCAAAGAGGTTGGAGGAGATTTTTACGATTTCTTTTTGATTGATGAAAATCAACAACGAACAGGAAATGTTTGTCACAGTATGGCTGGGAATTTACGAAATCTCTACGGGAAAATTGGTGGCAGCAAATGCCGGTGATACGCTGTTTGTCTATACGGATGGCGTGCCGGAAGCGACAAATGCGGAAGAAGAATTGTATGGCACTGACCGGATGCTGGCGGCATTGAACCAAAATCCAACAGGGGGACCGACCGAATTGCTGCCGGAAATCAAAGCGGATATTGATTCTTTTGTCGGCGATGCACCGCAGTTCGACGATATTACGATGCTCGCTTTAAAAATCAAGGGAAGAGAATAGCCAACTATAAATGTGACGAAAAATGGAAATAAATGCAAATGAAATTTGACAAAATGTAAATAAATTATTAAAATTGACTAAAAGATACCAAAAATGACATGATATGGAGGTCGACGGATGAGAAGAAAGGGATACCGATGGATAGCAGCTTTAGTTTCATGCAGTTTGGCAGTTAGCGGACTGTTTTTGCCGACAACGAGTGTGAAGGCAGCAGAGAAGACGGAAACAAAA
Source organism: uncultured Eubacterium sp. (assembly GCA_964518785.1). GTDB lineage: Bacteria > Bacillota > Clostridia > Lachnospirales > Lachnospiraceae > Eubacterium_F. Next base: position 8,657 of record CAZFHT010000078.1, on the reverse strand, counting down.
GTAGAAAGTTCTGTATCGAAGGATACCGAATCGGATACTTTAGAGGAGTTGGAAGACGATGAAAATTTAGTCCAGACTCAGACAGCTGAGGGAGACAACGAAGTAAAGACAAAAGTCGTAGTACAGACGGATAAACTCAAAAAAGGAGATAAAGCAAACGAGATTTATCAACTGGATGGTTATCACGTGCTGGAATTTGCGACTGAAAAGGAAGCAAAAAAAGCGATAAAAAAATATGAGAAGGCGGATGTGGCATATGTAGATTATGCGAAAAAGTCATATGCTTTTGATACCGGAGAGGAAAATTATGAGCATTTGTCGTGGGGTGCAGAATCCATTCAGTCAAATGAACTGGTTCAGAAGTTATTGGAAAAGTATGGCTCTGTTGAGAAGATGCCGAAGGTGACAGTTGGAGTTGTCGATTCCGGCGTGGATTACAACCATAAATTTCTGAAGGATCGGATGGGAAAGTGCGAGTTTGATGCCATAGACGAGGACGGTGACCCGCTGGATGAGAGTAAGCATGGCACCCATGTAGCAGGAATTATTGCAGATACGACATTGGAAAATGTCAAAATCAATGCCTATCGTTGCATGGATGCAAACGGGGAAGGTTCCGAGGAACAGATCGCTGCGGCCATTGAGCAGGCGGTAGAGGATGATGTCGATGTCATTAATGTGAGTTTGGGCTGCAGAGGATACGCTCCGTTGGAAAAGGTGGCACTGGATAAAGCCATTGCGAAGGATATTGTCGTAGTTGTGGCTGCCGGAAATGATAATGTGGATGCCAATATGGTATGGCCGGCAAGTTATCAGAATGCCATCACGGTAGCAGCTTTGACGCAGGGAGACAGTGAGGAAGATTCTCCCTACAGAGCAAATTATTCCAATTATGGTTCGGTAATCGATGTGTCAGCACCGGGAACCGGTGTTTACAGTACGGTGCCAAAAAACAAATATGAAACGTTGTCAGGAACATCCATGGCGGCACCGTATGTGGCGGCAGCAGTTGCACTTCTGCGCACATATTATCCGGATGCGGATTATCAGCAGATTAGTGACACATTGGAGCATTATGCACTGGATTTAGGGGATGAGGGATATGATGAATATTATGGCTATGGAGAAGTACAGCTTGGCAAAGTGGCGGAAGGACTTTGCAATGAGAAGACACGGACGCCGATGCTGAGTGAGCAGGGGGATTGTTATGAGGGCTCCGTCAAGGTTTCCATCACGTGTGATACTGAAGAAGCAGAGATTTATTATACGACCGACGGAAGTGTTCCTGTCGGAAAGGAATCTGCGACCGAGAAACGTTATACGGGAGCACTTACCATAGATGCGAGTATGCAGCTTCAGGCGATAGCGGTGGCACCCGGCTTAGAAGACAGTTGTGTTGCGTCGGCAAAGTACTACATAGACGATGCACAGATTGAAAGTGATTTTACGGTCACGGAAGATGGAACGCTTGAAAGTTATCGTGGAATCTTCACAGAGTTGTCCATACCGGAAAGTATAGGCGGCGTCACGGTGACGGCACTTGCGGATTATCTATTTTTCAGAAACTGGATTCTAGAAAAGCTGGAGGTTCCGGATACGGTGGAGAAGATCGGTTCGTTCGCATTGTCCTCGGCCAATCTGAGAAAATTATATCTTGGAAAAAATGTGTCAGACATATCGGATCGGGCATTTTACATGGGGGGAAGTGGCACTCTCGATGAAATCGTTGTGAGTGAAGACAATGAAAATTTTGTGGTAGAGGATGATGTCTTATATACCAAAGATAAGACGGAGTTGGTTTACGCTCTTCCCGGTACACTCGGAACATCTTTCCGCATACCGGACACGGTAAAGACGGTACGACAGTCTGCTTTTACCGAAAACACACAATTAAAGAGATTGTATGTGCCAGAGGGAGTGGAAAATCTCTGTGCGGCAGAAATGACCTCAGTATACCTTGGAATTTTTGAAATGAATACGACGGCGAAAGTGATTGTGGATGATGCGAATCCATATTATTCGTCCGATGAAAACGGGATTCTTTACAACAAGGATAAGACGGTTTTGTACCAGTATTCTTCCCAGCTCGATGACGAACAATTTGTAGTACCTGATACTGTGAAGGAGATTGCGGCGTATGCATTTTATAAATCACAGGTGAAGGACGTGGTTTTGCCGTCAGGTCTGGAATATATCGGCGATAACGCCTTTGCAAGTTCGACACTGACATCGCTGACATTCCCGGACTCAGTTTCTTATCTGGGATACACAGTGTTTAGCGGTTGTGAGAGTTTGACATCCATTTCGTTTGATGGAGACTGTTTGCCTGTCTTTGTGATGAGATTGTTCTCTGATGGTATCGGCGAGGACAAATTGACCGTATATCGTTATAAAGATGCCAAAGGATTTGATGCGTTAAATACGGATTATTATGACATAGAGGACAGAACGGATGGCACGTATAGTAAAGATGTCGTTGAGTATAACGTGAAAGCAGGCGGCACACTTTATCTGAATCAGAGAGAAAAGACCTTACTGTCTTACGATGGTGAGATAGGTGATTTGGATTTGTCCGCCGACATGGGAGGTGTGACCGTAGAGCGAGTTGCGGCGGGAGCATTTAAAGGCTGCGATACGTTGACGAGCCTTGTGATTCCGGAAAACGTCACTTCCATGGGAGAATATGCATTTACGGGCTGCACGACACTTGCGTCTGCAGATATTTCGGGAAGTGTAGAGAAGATTCCGTATCAGGCTTTTGTCGGAAATTCGCTTCTGGCTCAAATCAACATCGCAAAAGGTGTGAAAATCATTGCGGACGGAGCATTTTACAAGGCAGAATCGGAAGAGCCGACTGCGTTGAAGTTGGAATTGCCGGAGACGGTGACATCGGTAGGAAGGTATGCTTTTTACCAAAAAAATGCACCGCAGACGATAACTCTGAAGAGTAGAGCGGTGCTTGGAGTATATGCATTTTCTGAGTTGGCAGATATAAAATATGATGTGAAAGAAACGGTTCCTACTCCTACTCCGACACCAACTGCAACTGCAGCGACAAAGGTACCGGCACAGACAGAAACATCGGCACAGACAAAGGAAACGGCGAGTAAAACTACTGTGAAGAAGGGTACAAAAATCAAAAAGAAAAATGGAGTATATAAGGTGCTTACAGTTGGCAAAACACGGACTGTTGAGTTCCAAAAGCCTGCAAACAAGAAAGTAAAGACACAGGTAATACCTGCTGCGATTACTTATCAGGGAAAGACATATAAGGTGGTTTCCATTGGCAGCAAGGCGTTTTGTAACAGTAAAAAGCTCAAAAAACTTACCATCGGAAAGAATGTCAAGAAAATTGGCAGCAAGGCATTTTACGGTTGCAAAAAACTTTCATCCATTCAGGTGAAGACAAAACTTTTGACAAAGAAAAAAGTGGCAGGAAATGCATTTAAAAAATTGTCTTCGACATTGAAAGTAAAAGTAGTAAAAGGCGGATGGTTTCCGTTGAAATAAAAAATACAAACACAGTAATATGTGAGAAAGCGAGGAAAAGATGCAGTATCGGGTTATAGGAAATACAATGCCTGCGGTAGAAGTGACATTTGACCGGTCGGGCGAATCCATGTATACTCAGTCAGGAGGCATGGCATGGATGTCAGATGGCGTGAAGATGGACACAAACACACAGGGCGGACTTTTCAAGGGTGTAGGTCGTATGTTTGCCGGAGAGTCTGTATTTATGGCAACTTACACGGCGGAGAAGGAGGGAAGTGTTGTTGCGTTTGCCTCCACGGTAGCAGGTGAGATTCTGCCGGTAAATGTAGGTGTGGACGGAGCGATGATTTGCCAAAAAGGAGCATTTCTCTGTGCAGAGCCTACGGTAGATTTGAAGGTTACATTTACCAAAAAACTTTCGTCCGGATTGTTTGGCGGTGAGGGATTTATTCTTGAAGAAATCAATGGAAACGGTATGGCTTTCTTGGAAGTTGACGGTGATAAGGTGGAGAAGGAACTGGCACCCGGAGAAGTATTGAAGGTAGACACCGGCAATGTAGTGGCATTTCAAAAAGGGATGAATTATGAGGTGGAGATGATAAAGGGAATAAAAAATATCTTCCTTGGGGGAGAGGGATTATTTCTCACCAAACTTACAGGCCCGGGAAAGGTCATTCTGCAGACGCAAAATGTCGCTGAATTTGCAGGCAGGGTAGCCAAGTATATGCCGACCAAAGGTTCTATTTCCATGTAGAAGTACAAGGAATAGATAACGGTTAATAAGCCTGACAGGGCTTATTATATGAAAAGGAGAAAAAATATGAGTGAAAACTATGGTACATCAAACAGTCAGTTTGAAAATGAAGGAACGCAGCAGGTGAATGCCAATTCGCAGAATAATCTGCCGGAGGAATACAAGCCGCTTGGTATGTGGGCTTATTTTGGCTATGAGATTTTGTTTAGCATACCGATTGTCGGTTTTATTTTCTTGTTGGTATTTTCCTTTGGTGCAACAAAAAATATCAACCTTCGCAACTTTGCCCGTTCCTATTTAAAAGAAGTAAGATTTGATGAAAAAGGTACAGTTACATTGGTTCAGATGTATGCTGTACCTTTTTATAAATAGGCAAGAGTAGGTCAAGAATATATGGAGGACAATCAATGAGAAGACAAGGATACCGATGGTTAGCAGCGTTTGTTTCATGCAGTTTGGCGTTTGGCACGATTTTTCTGCCTGTAGCCGGCACCAATACGCTGGCAGCGGAAAAGACAGAAACAAAAGTAGAAAGTAACGTATCGCAGAATACAGAATCTGATATCATGGAGGAAACAAAAGACGATGAAAATTTAGTCGAGACTCAGGCAGATGAGGGCGACAACGAAGTAAAGACGAAAGTTGTAGTGCGGACGGATAAACTCAAAAAGGGAGATAAAGCAAACGAGATTTATCAATTGGATGACTACCACGTGTTGGAATTTGCGACTGAAAAGGAAGCAAAGAAAGCAATAAAAAAATATGAGAAAGCAGATGCGGCTTACGTAGATTACGCAAAAAAAGTATATGCGAAGGATACCGGAGAGGCAGATTATGAGTATATGTCATGGGGACCGGAGTCCATTCAGTCGAATGAGTTTGTTCAGAAGTTATTGGATAAATACGGTTCCGTCGAAAATATGCCGGAAGTGACAGTAGGAGTTATTGATTCCGGGGTGGATTACAACCATAAATTTCTGAAAGATCGAATGGGAAAATGCGAGTTTGATGCCGTAGACGAGGATGATGACCCGCTGGATGAGAATCACCATGGCACCCATGTGGCAGGAATTATCGCGGACGCGACACTGGGAAATGTCAAAATCAATGCTTATCGCTGCCTGGATGCCGACGGGGGCGGTTCTGAGGAGCAATCGGCGGCTGCCATCCTGCAGGCGGTAGAGGATGGTGTCGACGTAATCAACATGAGTTTGGGAGGCGTAGGATTCTCTCCGTTGGAAAAAGCGGCGCTGGATAAAGCAATCGAGAATGATATTGTCGTAGTCGTTGCAGCCGGAAATGAGAATACGGATGCCAATATGATGTGGCCGTCATGTTATCCGGAAGCAATCACAGTGGCGGCATTGACCCAAGGGACGGATGAGGGGGATCTTCCAAGCAAGGCAAGTTATTCCAACTTTGGCTCAGTAGTCGATGTCTCAGCACCGGGAACAGATATTTACAGTACGGTGCTAAACAACAAATATGAGACGATGTCCGGAACATCCATGGCTACACCATGTGTAGCAGCGGCTGTTGCACTTTTGCGCACGTATTATCCTGAAGCAGATTATCAGGAGATTACAAATACATTGGAGCATTATGCACTGGATTTAGGAGAAAAAGGATATGACGAATATTATGGCTATGGCGAGGTGCAGCTTGGCAATGCAGATGCGGGACTGTACAATGACAAAACGCTGACTCCGGTACTGAGTGAGGATAGCAATAATTATGATGACCCCATCGAGGTTTCTATCACGTGCGACACGGCAGGTGCAAAGATTTATTATACGACCGACGGAAGCGTTCCTGTCGGAAAGGAATCCGAGACCGAGAAACTCTATGCGGGACCGCTTACGATCGACAAAAGTGTGCAGATTCAGGCGATAGCGGTGTCTTCAGGATTGGAAAATAGTTCTGTCGCATCTGCGAAGTACTACATAAATGAGGAAGAGATCGAAAGTGATTTTTATGTCACTGAGGACGGTACTCTGGAAGGATATCGCGGAGCCTGGGGAGGATTAAATATTCCGGAAACGGTAGGAGGTATCACGGTAAAAGCGATTGCAGATAAGTTGTTTTTGGAAAATCAGACCATCTATTATTTATCAATTCCGGATACCGTGGAAAAGATTGGACAATATGCATTTTATGCTTACTATATTCAGGCAATCTATCTTGGTAAGAATGTGTCAGAAATAGGGGTGCGGGCGTTTTATGCAGCTGGTATAGATCCGGCTCTGCAGGAGATTATTGTGGATCCCGACAATGAAAATTTTGTGGTAGAGGATGATGTTTTATATAGCAAGGATAAAACGGAGTTGATTTATGCGCTCCCCGGTACGCTGGGTACCTCTTTCCATATACCGGATACGGTAAAGAAAATACGTCAGGGAGCCTTTGCAGATAATACACAATTAAAGAGACTGTATGTGCCATCAGCTGTGGAAAATCTCTGTGTGGCAGATATGAGTATGACTTATAGAGGTGTTTTTGACATGAATACTGCGGCGAAGGTGATTGTCGATGATGCCAATCCGACGTATTCCTCTGATGAGAACGGGGTTCTCTATAACAAGGACAAGACTGTTTTGTATCAGTATCCTTCACAGATTGATAATGAACAGTTTGTAGTGCCTGATACAGTCAAGGAGATAGATTCCTACGCATTTTATAATGCACAGGTGAAGGATGTAGTTTTGCCGGCGGGACTGGAATACATCGGCGATTATGCTTTTGCAAATTCCGCACTGAAATCACTGACATTCCCGGATTCCGTTTCTTATCTTGGAAATGAATTGTTTTCCGGCTGTGATAGTTTGAAATCCTTCTCCTTTGATGGAGACTGTCTCCCTGTGTTTGCAAAGAGCTTGTTCTCCAAGAGTATCGGTGAGGATAAACTGACCGTATATCGATACAAAAATGCAAAGGGATTTGCTGCGTTAAATACGGATTATTATATGGTGGAAGACAGGACAGATGGCACGTATAATACGGATATTGTCAAGTATACGACGGAAGCAGGCGGCATCCTTTATCTGAATCAGAGAGAGAAAACGCTAATCTCTTATGATGGTAAAATCGGAGATTTGAATTTGTCCGTTGACATGGCTGGTGTGACTATTACACGGGTTGCGGCGGGTGCACTCAAAGGTTGTGATAGTTTGACGAGTCTTGTGATTCCGGAAACCGTTACTTCCATAGGTGAGTATGCATTTTCGGGCTGTACAACACTTGCGTCCGCAGATGTTTCGGGAAGTGTAGAGACAATCCCATATCGGGCTTTTTCCGGAGATTCTATCCTGACACAAATTAATATCGCAGCCGGGGTGAAATATATCGCAGACGGAGCATTTTACAAAAGTGCCTCCGACGAGGCAACTGCGTTGAAGTTAGAATTGCCGGAGACGGTGATGTCTGTAGGAGGATATGCTTTTTATCAGAAGGATGCACTGCAGATGATAACTCTGAAGAGTAGAGCGGCGCTTGGGGTACATGCATTTTCTGAGGCGGCAAATATAAAATATGATGTGAAAGAAACGGTTCCTACTCCGACGCCAACTGAAACTGTAGCGACACCTATACCTATACCAACGGAGACATCGGCACAGACAAATGAAACGGCGAGCAAAACTACTGTGAAAAAGGGTACAAAAATTAAAAAGAAAAATGGAGTATATAAGGTGCTTACAGTTGACAAAACGCGAACTGTCGAGTTCCAAAAGCCTGCAAACAAGAAAGTAAAGACACAGGTAATACCTGCTACGATTACTTATCAGGGAAAGACATATAAGGTGGTTTCCATTGGCAGCAAGGCGTTTTGTAACAGTAAAAAGCTCAAAAAACTTACCATTGGAAAGAATGTCAAGAAAATTGGCAGCAAGGCATTTTATGGTTGTAAAAAACTGTCGTCTATTCAGGTAAAGACGAAACTATTGAAGAAAACAAAAGTAGCTGGAAATGCATTTAAAAAACTTCTTTCCAACGTGAAAGTAAAAGTAGTAAAAGGCGGATGGTTTCCGTTACAATAAAAAATACACACAGAAATAAGTATGTGGGAAAGTGGATGGAGTGAAGATGGATACAAACACATATGGGGGACTTTTGATATGTTAATTATTAGACCAGTGTAGGAATTAGACAATAAAAGAAGGTATAGTTTTATTTATTCTGATGTATTATCCATTAGATTGTCTTATTCTGTACCTTTTTGTATTAGAAGAATTTTTTGATGATAAATCAATAAGAGTTTAATCTTAATCTCTTTTTCTGTTGCCAGAATGAGAATTTGACGATATAACAGGGGTAGGATATTTTACTCTTAAAGCGAGGAAAATATTTGTGAAAGGAAAGAATATGCAGAAAAAGACACCTGATTATGATAACGTGTTTAAGACAATGAAGAGCA
>CAZFHT010000077.1:0-9423 GCA_964518785.1 uncultured Eubacterium sp. | reverse complement strand
TTTGCCATACGCTTTCCCTCCCATGTTTGCGACCATGGGCAGACAGGGAATCACGCCTTTATTATACACCCTCCATGACGGTATACGCAAGTGTTGTTCAGACGGATTTTGGGGCGGAAAACGACATAAAGCAGCCCATCAGCGGTTTTCTGCCAATGAACTGCTTTGTGTCCCTGTCTACCCTGTGTCGTTCTGCGTTTTATTTTCTTTTTTACATCAGTTTACAGTCCTTAAAAAAATAACAGAAGAGAGGAATCCAGCGATTCCCCTCTTCTGTTATCGTAACTATTCAGCTACATCAACGGTATATAATCTCATGGCGTCCCGGTCCGTTGGAAACCATCTTAATCGGAACCTCCAATTCTTTTTCAATAAACTCGATGTACTTACGGCAGTTCTCCGGCAGCTTATCGTATTCCGTAATGCCCCGGATGTCCTCTTTCCAGCCCGGCAGCACTTCGTATACCGGCTTTGCCTTCTTTAACAAGTTTGTCGTAGGGAAATCCTTCGTTACTTCGCCGTCAATCTCATAACCCACACATACCGGAAGTTCATCCAAATATCCCAAAACATCCAGCACGGTAAGAGCCACCTCCGTTGCTCCCTGCACACGACAGCCATAACGGCTTGCTACAGCATCAAACCATCCCATGCGGCGCGGACGGCCTGTCGTAGCACCAAACTCTCCGCCGTCACCGCCGCGGCGTCTCAACTCATCCGCCTCATCACCAAAAATCTCGCTGACAAATTCACCGGCACCGACAGCACTGGAATAGGCTTTTACTACGGTCACGATTCTCTTTAACTCGTAAGGCGGCAGTCCTGCACCGATAGCACCATAGCCGGCAAGTGTCGAAGAAGAAGTAACCATCGGATAAATGCCATGGTCCGGATCCTTCAAGGAGCCAAGCTGTCCCTCGAGCAAAATTCTTTTTCCTTCTTTTCTTGCCTGATGAAGATATGCCGACACATCACACACATACGGCTCAATAATTTTCTTGTACTCCTTCAAAGTCTCCATCAGCTCATCCACAGACAGAAGTGGTTTGTGATACAAATGCTCAAGCAGTACATTTTTCTTTTCACAGATTCCCGTCACTTTTTCCCGAAGTGATTCCTCGTCGAAAAGCTCTGAAACCTGAATACCGATTTTTGCATATTTATCAGAATAGAATGGCGCAATACCGGATTTTGTCGAGCCAAAGGATTTACCTGCCAGACGCTCCTCCTCGTACTGGTCAAACAGCACATGATAAGGCATCACAATCTGAGCCCGGTCACTGACTTTAATCTTCGGCATTGGCACACCACGTTGTACAATACCTTGAATTTCTTTGAACAAGTCCGGTATATTCAGTGCAACACCATTGCCGATAATACTAGTGGTATGATTATAGAAAACCCCGGATGGTAAAATATGAAGTGCAAACTTACCATAATCATTGATAATGGTATGCCCAGCATTACTTCCGCCTTGAAAACGAACGATGATGTCAGATTCTTCCCCCAACATATCGGTAATCTTGCCTTTTCCTTCATCGCCCCAATTGGCTCCTACAACAGCTGTTACCATATAGCCATTCCTCCTTGTAACATTCCCTGACCGGTCTCGTCTCCCGGCGGGAACTCCTTTTTTACATTTTATTTGCGTCAAAACGCACACTCCATCATTATATACGAACTTTCGGCATACTTCAATGGTTTTATGAAAAACTTTGAAAATAAATTAATTTATTTTGTTTAGACGATTCTCCGGCCAGTCCGTAGATGTATGTATATTCAATATACTGGTGGTTTCGTGAAGGGCGTTATAGTACCACATAGCCGCCTCATCCCGGTCACCTTTGGACAGAAAATACTCGCCCAGCTCCCAGCACATCTCCGCCGAACCCTCTGTAAGCAAATCCTTCAGTGACATTTTCAGCAGCGTGTGACTGTCATCCCGCAATCTGGCGGCATGGCACACAATACAGGCGGCCTCCTTCACCTCATCTATGCTGCGCTCCGGGTCCAGTGCCGTCTCGGAAAAAAACTTTTCCGCCTGCAGAAAATCCTCATCATCACCGGATATATACAGCTCCATGGCATACATATGATGAAGTCTTTTAGAGAGCCGAAGTCCTTTTCCTATCTGCTTTTGAAAAACAGCAAAATCCCTTTTACAATGATTACTCTCCGGTCTGTGCTGAATCACAATATCCGAGTCAAAAACAATCGGCTCCAGACGAACCATTTCGTGAACCGGCTCCGTCCAGATAAAAGAGCGAAGACGCTTAAAAAGTTTCGGACGCAGCTCCTCGTCAAAGTTATAGGCAGTTCCATTATCCAACTGATTTCCGTACTTCATCTGAACAATGTCAATTTCCGGCAGCAACGCTTGTTTTAAATCTCGATACCGGATACGGTTCTCCTCGTCCAAAACCTCGTCAGCATCTGCCGAATAAATGTAATCCTTTGTCGCCTTGGAGAAAGCAAAATTTCTCGCCGCCGAAAAATCATCCACCCACTGAAAATCATAAATCTGGTCTGTGTATCTGGCAGCGATTTCCTTTGTGCGGTCATCCGAACCCGTATCTACAATAATAATCTCGTCCATCAAATCAGCAATGCTGTCCAGACATCTGGCAAGTAATTTTTCCTCATTTTTTACAATCATACAGCAGCTTATTTCCATTCCTCTGTCCCTCCTCGTTTTTTCCTTTTTTAAATCACCTTTTCACTCTGCAATATCCGATAATCTGTATCTGTATACTCCGCTGTCCCCGGTATTCATTGACCATAGGGAAATAGGTGAGTGCAATATCCAAATGATTTTCTTTGCCCTCATACATCCTCATGAGTTCTCTCTCTCCCCACTCGTCGATGACAAAGGCTTCGAAGTCCTCCCTTCCCCGAAACAGCATGGCGTCACACCGGCTGCCCTTATCGTTCTCCACTTGAAGTTTCAGCACATTTTTCTCTTTTCCCAAAATCCAGCCGCGGGAAACTTTGAAATGCTGTTCTGCAAAAATCGGCTTGGGATTTCCCACGCCGAAAGGCTCCATGCGGGACAGCTCCTCAATGAGTTTTTCTGTGACAAAGCCTATCGGCATGGCAGCATCAATCCATACGGCAGGACGTAAATCCTCCTCCGTCAATGTACTGTTTTCATTCAGTCTGCGGTTCAACTCCTCCAAATCAGCTTCCCTCAATGTCATGCCGGCAGCCATTTTGTGGCCGCCAAAACGCACCATCAAATCCTTGCACTTCATCAATTCCTGAAACATATGATATGCCTCAATGGAACGCCCGGAGCCTTTCACAAGTCCCTCCTCGGTTCTTGTGAACACAATCACCGGGTGATGATAACGCTCTTTAACCCGTCCGGCAATAATCCCGACCAGACTTTCATGAGTGTCCGGCAGTAACACAATCAAAACTGAAGGCAGACCGCTTTCCTCTGCCAGCATTTTTTCCAAATAAGCAAAAGCCTGCTCCGCCCCTCTCTCTGTCATTTCTTTTCTCGACTCATTAATCTCTTTTAATTTCTCTGCTTTTTCTAAAGCCGCCGCCGGATTTTCTTCCATGAGAAGGTCAAAAGAATCCTTCACTGTCGTAATTCGTCCCGCCGCATTAAAACAAGGTCCAATGACAAAGCCAATATTTCCGGCATTGATGGGTTTTCCGGCAAGCCCCTGTACCTCCAGCAGTGCCCTCAGACCGCAATTTGACGTATGCTCCAGTTTCTTTAATCCATGTTTTACCAAAATCCGGTTTTCATCCCGCAGCTCCATGACATCCGCCACAGTGGCAATCGCCACATATTCCAGCAAATCGTCCTTTTCCTCCTCCGGCACTCCGCAGGCGTCATACAGCGCACAAATTAACTTATAAGCCACACCGGCTCCGCACAAGCCCGGAAAAGAATACGTTTCATCCGGCCGCTTGGGGTCAATCACCGCATCAGCTGACGGCATTTGCTCCTGAATCTCATGGTGGTCCGTTACAATCACCGTCATTCCTTTTTCCTTTGCTATCTCTATTTCCAAATTGGCTGCAATTCCGTTATCGCACGTTACAAGAAGCTCTCTCCCCTCTTTTTGTGCCTCCTCAATAATACGTTCATTCAAGCCATAGCCTTCTCGTACCCTGTCCGGCGTGTAGATTTTTGCATCCAGTCCCACTCTCCCAAAAGCCTTCCAAAGCAGGTAACCGGAAAAAATACCATCACAGTCAAAGTCCGAGGCAATCGCAATCTTTTCTCCCTTTTGGATGGCACTTTTCAACAATGCCACCCCCTTTTCCACATCCTTCATGTCCAGCGGATTATGTAAATCTTTCAGGGAGCCATTCAAATAATATTCCATTTCTTCTACCGTTGAAATATCCCGGTTCACCATACATCTTGCCATCAGCGGTGTGACACCGAGACGTTCTGCCATACGGTCAAACTCAGCTTTTTTCGTCTGTAAAATCCATTTTTCACGCACTTTTGTTTCCGCCCTTCTCTACTTCACATTTGACTTTCTAATTATATATCGTTACAATGAAAATAGCAAGAAATCCAAGAAACAAAGGAGGATTCGTTAATGAAATGGATTCGTTTTACAATCGACACGCACGTGGACGCCGTTGACCTGCTCAGCTATATGCTGGACGAGATTGGCGTAGAGGGAATCGAGATTGAAGACCATCTTCCCCTCTCCGAAGAAGACAAAAAGAAAATGTTTGTCGACATTCTCCCTGACCCGGTGGAAAATGACAACACCGCCAAAGTACATTTTTACATGGAACCGGAGCATTGCCAACCGGAAAAAATCATGATTCAGGTTCAGAATATTTTAAATGAGATAAAAGAATTTTGTGAAATCGGCAAGGGAACCGTCTCTTTGTCCGAAACCGAGGACAAGGACTGGATTAACAACTGGAAGGCTTTCTTTAAGCCATTTCGTGCCGCTGAAGATATCGTTATCAAACCGACTTGGGAGGACTATAAAAAAGAAAAAGAATCGGACATTCTCATCGAGATTGACCCCGGCATTGCTTTCGGCACCGGTTCTCACGAAACTACCAAACTGTGTATTCAGGCATTGGACAAATACGTAAAATCAGGAGATTCTGTACTGGATGTGGGATGCGGCAGTGGAATTCTCTCTATCGCCGCCTTAAAACTGGGCGCCTGCCACGCCACTGCGATTGACATTGATGAAGTTGCCGTAAAAGTTGCCGCTGAAAATATGGATGTAAACCACCTTCTGCAAGAACAGTACACATTATATGCAGGGGATTTAATCACCGACTCTGCACTAAAAGAAAAGGCTGGTGCAAATCACGACATCGTAGTTGCCAACATTCTTGCTGATGTCATTATCCCTCTCACCGGAGTTATCTCTCCGCACATGAAAAAAGGGGGATTGTATATCACCTCCGGCATTATTGACACAAAAGAGGAGGACGTAAAAACAGCCCTCCTCAATAATGGATTTGAAATTCTTGAAATCAGTCACATGAAGGAATGGTGCTGTTTCATTGCCAAACTCTAAACAATGACAGACTTTAAGGCGGGATATGTTTTTCTTCCGAAAACATATCCCGCCTTCCCGGTTGGACGTATCTATATCATCTGTCATTTCCGTTTAGGAACCAATCTCCTCGTCCTTGATTGTGTGAAACGCACTTGTCACAGTTACCGCTACAACGGCAATAACAACTACTACCGCAATCAATACAATACCGCCTAACACGCCAAGGGCAATCATCGTCGTCTGGTCCATCTCATTCCCTTCCTTTCTTTCTCCATGTAACTATACTCTTTTTCAGCTCTTATCCTTCCACTCTTTACCAAATATTCTACCACAAAAAAGAGAGGAGGACAAGTGGACAAGGAAAAAATAAATCATTGCATAGATTCGGTTTTTCTGCTATAATTGTCCTTGCTTGCGGATATGGCGGAATTGGCAGACGCGCTAGATTTAGGTTCTAGTGTCAACAGACGTGCAGGTTCAAGTCCTGTTATCCGCATTAATTAGCGAAGTAGCAATTTTTCCACAGACGCCAGTTTCACGCAGAGAGCGAAAATTTTAGTTGCCTCCTGCATTTCCTCCGGCGTTGGAAAAGATGGTGCAATTCGAATGTTGGAATCCTCCGGGTCTTTTCCATATGGATATGTCGCCCCTGCCCCTGTCAAAACAACGCCGAGTTTTTTACACTTCTCCACGATTGCTTTTGCACAGCCCGGCATGGCATTAAATGAGATAAAATACCCACCTCTTGGTTTCACCCAGCTGCCGATTTCCAGTCCGCCGAGTTCCTGCTCCAAAATGTCCAGCACAGCCTCAAACTTAGGACGAAGAATTTCTGCGTGTTTTTTCATATGTGCATTTAATCCATCAATATCCTTGAAAAATCTTACATGACGCAGCTGATTTATTTTATCATGACCAATAATCTGGGTTGTCATACATTTTTGAATATATTTCATATTTTCAAGTGATGTAGCAATTGCCGACACACCGGAGCCCGGAAAGCTCACCTTAGAGGTGGAGGCAAACATATATACCATGTCTGGATTTCCTGCTTTCTCGCACTCCTCCAGAATATTCAAAATTTTATCCTGAACATCCTCAAACACATGATGAATACAGTAGGCATTATCCCAGAAAATACGGAAATCTTCTGCCTTCGGTTTCAGATTGGCAAACCGTCTTACCACATCATCCGAGTAAGTGATTCCGGTCGGATTTGAATACTTCGGCACACACCAGATACCCTTTACCGAATCATCATTATTTACATACTCCTCAACTAAATCCATGTCCGGACCATCTTCGTTCATTGGAATATTAATCATTTCAATTCCGAACAGCTCTGTAATTTTAAAATGTCTGTCATACCCCGGAACCGGACACAAAAATTTTACCTTGTCCAGCTTACTCCAAGGCGTAGAACCGTTGACACCCATTACCATGGAACGAACTACCGTATCATACATAATATTTAAACTGGAATTGCCACATACAATCACATTGTCTTTCTTGACCTCCATCATATCAGCCAACAGTTGTCTACATTCGCCAATGCCATCCCAGTCACCATAATTTCTCGTATCATTTCCCAACAAAGTATTCATATCCGAATTACCGTTAATTACATCCAACATCGGCATAGATAGTGCCAACTGTGAGGCTCCCGGCTTACCTCTTGCCATATTAAGAGAAAGCCCTTTTGCCTCTTCTGTCTTAAATTCTTCTTCCAAACTTGCCTTCAAAGTTAAGAGCTCGTCCTTTTCCATATTAATATATGCCTTCATAAATTCAGCCTCTCCTTTCATACCTGTACTAGTCTCTCAAGCACTAATAGTACCATTTTTCGGGCGTCTGTGTCAAGTACCTCAAGCCATTGTTTGCGTATGTTTTGCATGTGAGTTACTGTTCAGAGACCGCCCCACCATTCGTAAGGTTGCGGTTGAATATCCAAAAATAACGTGCTATAATCTGCCATGTTAGAAAATAATAATTTATTTGAAAAGGAATGTGTTCAAAATGAATAAGAATCTAAAAAAAATGATTGGATACTACAAACCCTATCAGAAAACATTCTGGCTGGATATGTTGTTTGCAGCTCTCTCCGCCGGAGTGGCACTCTGTATTCCTCTCGTTGTGCGTTACGTCACTTCAACATTAATCCATTTACCGTCTGACAGCATTTTCCGGCAGCTTCCCTATATTGCAGCCTTTCTGCTGCTGTTAATTGCCATTGACTGTTACAGTCGCTTTTTTATAGGAAACTACGGACACGTTATGGGAGCAAAAATGGAATACGATATGCGTGAGGAAATTTTTTCCCATATGCAAAAGCTGTCTTTTTCTTTTTTCGACGACGCTAAAGTCGGACAGCTAATGAGCCGCATTACCTCAGACCTTTTTGACATAACGGAGCTTTTGCATCATGGACCTGAGAATATTATTCTCTCGGTGCTGAAAATCACAGGAGCATTTATTATTCTCATAAATATCAACCCATGGCTGGCACTTGCCGCCTTTATCATTCTTCCCTTTATGTTTATCTTTGCCTTTGCCTTGAACAAGAAAATGCGGCGGGCATTTAAACGCAACCGGGAAAAAATTGCAGATATAAATGCTCAGATTGAAGATAACTTATCCGGTATCCGGGTAGTAAAATCCTTTGCAAATGAGGACATTGAAAATGAGAAATTCAGAGAAGGAAATGATGGTTTTCTCGCTGCCAAGAAAAACAGCTATCATTTCATGGGAAGTTTCCAGTCCGGAGTGGGGGCTTTTACCACTTTGATTCAGGTAAATGTCATTCTTGTAGGAGCTTATCTGATAGCCTGCCAGCGTCTCAGTGTGAGCGACCTGATTACGTTTCTTCTTTATATCGGCGTATTTACAGACCCGATTCGTACATTGGTTGATTTTACAGAACAGTTTCAAAATGGCTACACGGGATTTGAGCGTTTCCGGGAGATTATGGACATTGAGCCGGAAATCGAAGATTCCAAGGACGCTGTTCCCCTGACTCATGTGGATGGACGTATTTCTTTTGAAAATGTTTCCTTCCGCTACAAGGAAAATGATACAAGTGTGCTGAACCATATCAATCTGGAGGTTCCTGCGGGTTCCTATGTCGCTCTTGTCGGTTCCTCCGGGGCTGGAAAAACAACGCTCTGCTCTCTGATTCCCCGGTTTTATGATGTAACCGGAGGCTGTATACGAATTGATGGGAAGGATATTCGAAAAGTGACGTTAAAAAGTCTGAGGAATCAAATTGGAATTGTTCAGCAGGACGTTTACCTGTTTGCCGGTACGATTTATGAGAATATTGCCTACGGCAAGCCAAACGCCGCCAGAGAAGAAGTGATTGCAGCAGCAAAAAATGCTAACGCCCATGATTTTATTATGTCCTTTCCTGATGGATACGACACAGATATCGGTCAACGGGGTATTAAACTTTCCGGAGGTCAAAAACAACGGCTTTCCATTGCCAGAGTATTTTTGAAGAATCCTCCAATTTTGATTTTTGATGAGGCAACTTCTGCACTGGACAACGAAAGCGAAAAAGTAGTGCAGGATTCCCTTGAACATCTTGCTAAAAATCGAACCACCTTTGTTATCGCCCATCGACTTACTACAATTCAAAATGCGGAAAAGATTCTCGTTCTCACAGAAGATGGAATTGCCGAAACCGGCACTCACGAAGAACTTCTCGCACAGGGTGGTATTTATGAAAAACTGTATCATATGCATAAAGCACTGTAAGAAACAGTGCTTTATTGCTGTTCAGAAGGATGACAAGTTATTTATTTAACAGCACTTCGTCCGTAAACGGTTCTGTTCTGGCAGTTTACCCAAAAAAATCCCAAGTAGTGATTGTCTACTTGGGATTTTTAAGGCGACTACCAGATTTGAACTGGTGATCAGGGAG
>CAZFHT010000076.1:0-9652 GCA_964518785.1 uncultured Eubacterium sp. | reverse complement strand
TTGGGACTTGTTCAGGGGGTGAGCATTTCTTCATTGGGTGAGGAAGAACAGGAAATGGTACACAGAGTGTTGCAAAGGCTGAAAGTGAAGCTGTCCACGACGCAGGCTGCCACGATTAAACAGCTTGGAATTGATGGGAAGCTGACGGAGGAGACGCTGATACGTTATTTACAGTCTGCCGGAAAGGAAAATGTTCCTAAAAAACTGGCAATCAGCCGGGACAGACTAGAAAACTATTTTGCTCCGGAGTATTCGGAACAGCAAATGACAGAAGTGATATTCCGGCTGCTGGAGGAATGGAAACAGCGGCAATCGGAAAGTGAAAACGAAGAAAGGCAGGTGCCGGAATGAATAAGATTATATTGCTTGGCAACATGACAAGAAATCCTAAGACTACAAGAAAGAGAAAAGAAGATGGGACAGAGACGGTGACTACAAAGTTTGATTTGGCAGTCAACCGGAAACAAAAAGGCGAGAATGATACAGATTTTTTCCATTGTACTTCTTTTGGCAGACAGGCAGAGTTTGTGGAACGGTATTTCCACAAAGGCTCCAGATTGTTGGTGATTGGAAGGGTGCAGAATAATAATTACACGAACAAGCAGGGAGAAAAGATTTTTGGCTTTGATGTGATTACGGAAGATGTGGAGTTTGGGGAAAAGAAAAGCGAGTGAAGAAAAGAGGTACATGATGGCAGAAGGTTTCTTCCGAAGTAAAAAAGGATTTACGGTAGTTCAGAATGAGATAACCAGAGACAGCAAGATTTCCCTGAAAGCAAAGGGATTGTATCTTGTGATACAGGCATATATCACCATGCCGGACAGGAAATGGACAAAAGAGGATTTTCTAAATCTGGCAAAAGAGGGCAGGAAGGCTTTTGACAGTGCATGGCAGGAATTAAAAGACAAGGGTTATCTGAAAGTACATTTTTTGCCGGATAACGGAAAATGGCGGGCAGAGTATGAGTTGCTGGATGAACCCGATTCGGGACCTCATACGTTGTATTACAACAGCAATGGGGAAGTTTCCAGTGACAATATTCAAAGGGCAGAGAAAAAACAGAAGAATATCCATGAGCAGACGGATGAGCAGGAGTATACGGCAGGGGATGAAAACGGGGAAAATGACCGTTACCCCCATTTTGGTAGTAACGCTGCGGAAGATGACCGTTACCCCCGTTTCGGTAGTAACGCTAACGGTAGCAACGGTGACGGTAGCAACGCTAACGGGGGTAACAATAATAAAACCTTTTACATAAAACCTAATAATAAAACCTATATATCAAATCTTAATCCTAATCCCTGTCAGGAGGAGGTGACACAGCAGTATCCGATGGAGTATCTTCGGGAACGATACCGGGCAGGTGATTTGATATTGATGGGAGTGCCGGAGGCAGACGTGGAGATGGTGATGGACATTCTGCATGATGCGGTCAACACGACCAAAAAGACAATCCGGGTAAACCGGGAAGAAAAGCCGTCTGAAGTTGTGCGTTCCCGCCTGCTGAAACTCCAGTGCATGGATATTCTGTATGCCATTGAACAGTACCACAAGCAGACAACACAGATACACTACCAGAAAGCCTATATGCTCAGTATTTTGTATGACGCAAGGGGGCAGGGGCATTTGGATTATTCCAATCAGGTGCAGCATGACTTTTACGGAAAGGATGATGGCTAGGATGAAAGAAAAAGTGATACGGATACCGTTCACGATTTATCGGGATAATCCGGAGCATGAAAAGGTGTATGCCATTTTGGAGAAACAGAAAAACAGGAGTGCTTTTCTGCGGTCAGCGGTTCTTGCCTATGGGGAACAGGGCGGTTATGCCATAACCACAGAGGATATTCGCCGGATTGTCAAGGAATCCAATGAGGAACTGGTGGAGGTGTTGTTTCGGAAATTGGCAGAGCAAAAGCAGGAGTGCAAACAGGAAGGGGGGTTCTCTGCGGAGCAATCCGGAGAGGAGAAAAAAACGTTGGATTTTGAACGGTTGAAAAATCTTTTTTAGCAGAACGGTTGCAAAATGGTATTTTTCACTGGCTGTTTGAGAAAAAAATAGAAGATTTAGGAGTATTGTGATACGATGGAGACAGGCGGCAAGCTTGTAAGGAAAGGTGTGATAAGTATGCAGAGAGTTGTAAAAAGTTTGGGGATACTGGCGGTTGTTTTTATCATGGGGGCAGGAATTTCGGTTCCGGCGGAGGCAAACACTGTCACAAAGAAAGTTACAATGGACTTGAACGGTAACAGGGTGCAGTATAAACGTCCTGCCATACTCAACAGGGCAAAGAAAGTCAAAGTAAAAAGCAGCAGAAAAACGGTAGTTTCTGTGAAGTACAGAAAAAACCGGAAAGACAGGAGGATTGCCTTTACGTTGAAGAAAAAAGGAAATGCAGTTGTCACAGTACGGTGTGTCCTGAAAAACGGACAGAAAAAGACAATCCGGTACAAAGTAAAGGTGACGGAAAAGCACAAGATGACGGCTCTGGAAAAGGGAAAGAAAGCCTTTGCTATTCAAAATAGGTATCGCAGGGAAAAGGGTTCCGGCGATTTGGAGTGGTCAGATGAGATTTATGAGTTTTGTCTGTACCGCTTAAAGAGCAGCGGATTGGATGGGCATGAAAATCTTAAAAATGATATGACCTCCTTTTTCGGAAATTTTGCGAAATATCGGAATCTGTTGTTTTCGGAAAATCTGACACATGGAATCAATGCGGAAGATGCCATGAAATGGTGGAAAGGAAGTGAAAGGCATTATGCCAACCTCACCAGCACAGACCATGTGTGCGGTGCAGTTGCTGTTTACAAGGATTCGTGGTGTGCCTTGTTCCTTGATGTGGATAAGTCCGTTCTTGAAAATTGGGGAAATTATAATATAAAGGAAGTCTGGGTAAAGCGATATGACAGTCTTTCCGGCAGTTATCTTACAGGCAGTCGGATTGTTTATTATGAGCAGGATAACAAAGAGAGTACACAGAAAAATGTTGTGATTTCCGACAGCTCCGGAACCCCGGTCTTTTTGGAGGCGGGAAAGACCTATGTGTTTTATGAACAGGTGAGCCCGGAGGGATACGGTAAGGCAGAGAAAGTGACGATGACAGTTACGGAGGAGAATGATGGGGAAGTGATACTCTCCAGTTAATGAAATATAAATAATTTTAAAAAAGTCTTTTGGCATGAACGCTGAAAGGCTTTTTTTTTCAAAAAAATCAGTTTCAAAAAAAGCGTTTGGACATCATGTCCAAACAGAAAGGAGCTTTGTATGCAAAATCTCAAAAGAGCCCCTCCCTGTGGGCAGGACGATATCATGGGAAAATAGTAACAGATTGCAAAGAAAGGAAATCGAGATGACGATAAAAAAGAAAATCAGAAAAAATTTTAAGAGAATCTTGTCCGGTACGCTGGCACTTGTCATGCTCCTCGGACTGGTTCCCTCTAATGTGACGGTGGCAAGTGCAGCGACAACGGCAAAAGTCAGTCTGACATCGTTGGGAAGAAAGGGGACGGTGTCCTTTGGGAAAAAAACAAAGTCCGGCACATGGTGGCAGATGCACCTGAACGGGAAAAAGGCATTTTGTATCAACCTCGGATACACCTGCCATACCGGGAATACATACGCAGCAGAACAGAAGTATAGTTGGAATCAGGACACCGGGGGCGAAAAAAACGGCTATTATGCGAAAATCATCCGCTGGTATGTGGTGGATAAAAATCGTTCCAACAAGGCGTTTGTCTTAAGTCAGTCGTTAATCTGGTCAGTGGCAGAGGGACGCAATTCAGAGACACAGTTAAAGGATGTAATTAAGCAGGTCAAAGATAATACCAATGTCAGCCCTAACAAGACGGCAGGGGAATTATATAAGCAGATATTCGAGCCGGACGGGGACTGGACGGCGGAGGCTACCATCTGGCAGAAAACAGGAAACAGCAAAAGCTACCAGAAACTTTTGACGGTGGATGCAGAGGAAAATGGCACTACGTTTTCTATCCAATCCCTTAATGAAAACACGTATTATCGTCAGAGGATTACGGTATTGAAAAAGGATGAGGACGGAAAGGGACTGGGAGGAATTCAGTTTACGCTGGATGCGGATAATCTAGACGATTTGTATTCCTTTTCCATGACGGACCGGGACGGTACGGAGTCCAGTGACAGTGATGATAATGATGACACTTCATTCAGTCTGACCGGGTACACGAAAGACAGCGGGCGGATTGCCTACCGCATGACCTACAAGCTGCAGTCCACAGAATATTACTACATTAAGGATTCCGACTTGGATGCCATGTCTGCGGAGGAGAAAAAGACAGCAAAGGAATATCTGACCGACGGACTGGAGCTGGAGGAGGGTGTTGATTTTGCCTCCGGCATGACAAAGGCAGGAGCAGAGAAACTGGCAAAACAGGAATTGAAAGACCAAAAAGAGGAAATCTCCAATACGTATACGCTGACAGAGGACAACACAGGGGATAATCAGGACATTATCCTTGATTCGGAGTTTGCCAAAGGAGTAACAATCACGTTGGATAAAGATTACAGTTGGGAAAAAAATTCTGATGGCGTGTGGGCGGATTCACTGGAGGAGATTCCATCGGAGTATTCCAAAGCCTATGTTACCGGAGTGACCAACAAATATAAAAAAGCCACCATTGATGTTGTCAAGACGGATAAGTACAGTTCCGATAAAAAGGCTCATGGTGACGCTAGTTTGGAGGGGGCAGAGTTTCAGTTGTATGCTGAGCAGGACTGCACCAACAAAGCAACGGTATACAATGCGGACGGCTCCAAAAAGACGGCAGATGTTTACCGGATTAGCGGCGGAAAACTGGAAACGGATTATCTACGCAGCGGCACTACCTACTATCTGAAAGAAGTCAAGGCACCGGAAGGATATACGCTGGCAGAGGATGTTCTTCCCATTAAAGCGGATACGTCCGGCGTGACGGCAGAATATACCAAAAATTTGACCAGCGTGGAGTTTGGAAATCAGCCGATACTCGGAAAGGTTGCCATTCAGAAGTATTATTCGGATGGAGAAACGGGAGAAATTCAGCCAGAGGCAAATGCTACCTTTCAGATTATGAAGAAAGGAAAGACATACGAGGAATGTGATGATTATGAGAGGGATACCATCAAGACGGATGAAAACGGCTATGCTGTTACCAAAGATTTATATTATGGTGAGTATCAGGTTCATCAGGTGGATTCTGGAGATGTGGATGCAGTGATGGTCAGTGATTTTGATGCGACCATTGATGAAAACGGAAAGACATATACCTATGCCCTGAATAATAATCTGTTTAAAGCCTATCTGCGTATTTTGAAGAAAGACGGCAAGACACAAAAGCAGGTTTTGAAAGCGGGAACGACTTACCGAATTTACAAGGTTACGGATAAGGGAGAGGAACTGGTAACGCAGTCTTACAGCAACGGTAACAGGACGGAAACCGTTGATACCTTTGTGACGGATGCGTCCGGGGAGATTATGACGGTAAAGCCTCTGAAATCAGCAACGTACCGTATCTATGAAACAGAGTCGGCAGAGGGGCTGCATATTTCGGATGAATTTATTGAAGTCACTATCAACAGCAAGGCAGACAATTATGAATCCTATACGGATGAGGACGGAAATACCCACATGGTTGTGACAGTTACTTATACCAACGAGGAGACATACGCAAAACTGGCAGTGAAAAAGACCGGGGAAGTGCTGTCCGGCTGGGACGGAGAAAACCGGACTTTTCTTTATGAGAACCGGACGCTGAAAGGGGCAGAGTTTACCATCTATGCCGATGGGGATATTGCCACACAGGATAATCAGGGAGATACATGGTTCCATGACGGAGATAAAGTGGCAACCATCATTACCGGAGAGAAGGCAGAGTTTACTTCTGACTGCAACGGTATTTGCAATCAGTCCGTTGATGAAGACGGCACCGTACACATCACACTGCCTATTGGAAAATACAGGGTGAAAGAGACAAAAACGTTGTATGGCTATGTATTTCCAGAGGAAAATGAGTGGAATCTTTCGTTTACATGGGAGAATGGCAGCGATGAATTTGTCCTTAATTCTACAGAGGCTACAGACAAAGACGGCACCATGAATATTAAAAATACACTGGCAAAGCCTGTGATTGAGCTGCTCAAAGAGGATGCGGATTCAAAGGAAAGCATTGAGGGGGCAGTGTTCGGATTGTATGCGTCAGATGATATTTACAATGCGGATGGCGTGAAGATTGTGGAGGCGGGAACTGAACTGACTACCCTTACCACAGGGGAGGACGGAACAGCGAAATGCACAATGGCTCTCCCTCTGATGGATGAGGGGTATTTGGCAACGGGTTCTGCCGTATCTGCAGTTTCCACTCAGGCAGCCGTCAATGTTTCTGAGGCGGCAGTGGAGGTTCTTAATTCCGGCGATTATTATCTGAAAGAAATTTCAGTACCGGGCAGTTATTATCTGGATGAGGAGCCGGTTCCAGTTCATCTGGAATACAAGGATGCGGATACCGGAGTGATTTCCATGAAGGTTGTCAAGGAAAATAAGCAGACAACGAATGAGGTGGACAAGGTGTCTGCCGGAGACTCCGGGGAAATTGACGGGTGCGAACTGGTCATTACGGATGCAGAGGGAAATGAGATTATCCAGTGGACTTCCGGGGATACGGATTCGGTGAAATTGTCGGCTGCGGCAGAGGAATATGTGAATCTGAAAACTTACTTTGATGAAAACGGAAATCTTCATGTGGGCGGTCTGCTCCATGATACGGAGTATACCCTGACCGAAAAAAGACCTGCTGACGGATATGTGACGGCAGATTCCATTGTTTATATGCTCAAACAGAGTGCAGCAGAGGATGGAACAGTGCAGACAGTGGTATCCGTCAAACAGGAAGATGGAAGTTTTTCTGATAGGGGCGATGATAAGACAATCATGGTGGATGAACAGACAACCATCCGCCTTATCAAACTGGATGGAAAAACAGGACAGGGATTATCCGGAGCAAAGTTTACGGTAACGGACGCAGATGGAAATGAAGTTATGAAATTGGTGTCTACAGAAGACGGTGTGGACATTACCGGAAAACTCATCGCAGGGCAGACCTATACCTTTACCGAGACTTCCGCACCAAAGGGATATACGATGGCAGACCCCATCACCTATACGGTGAAGGATACGGCAAAAGTCCAGAAAGTTTCCGTAACGGATGAACGGATTCCCAAAAGCACAACATCGGTTCCGCAGACGGGAGGACAGACACCGTTTATTCCTCTTGCTGTGGGTTTTATCATGTCGGCAGGTGCAGCCGCATGGACACTCCGCAGGAGAAAAGCAGGAAAATAGTTTATGAAACAATCAAATCGAAAAAAGGACAGGGGAAGAACAGAAATTTCCGGCAAGAGGAAACTTCTCTTCCTTTTTTTTGTGCTTGTGGCTGCGGCAGCCGGGATTTTGTGCTGTCAGTATGCCATCAGGGACAGACACGAGGAGCAGCGTTATGAAAAAATCCGAAAAGAAAAAAAGCAGGGAATTTCAAAAACTGCGAAGCAGTACCCGGACATGGTGGGGTGGCTGGAAATCAAGGGGACAACCTTTTCCTATCCGGTCATGCAGACGAAGAACAATCCGGAGTATTATCTGCACCGGGATGAAAAGGGAAATTACAGTTTTTACGGTACGCCTTTTTTGGATGCCGGATGCAGTACGGAGAGTGACAACCTGATTATTTATGGACACAACATCAACGGAAGACGTTTTTTCGGGTATCTGCAAAATTACAGAGACAGGGGATTCTATGAAAACCACAAAATCCTTTCTTTTACGAAAGTGGGAGGAGAGGAGGAAACATATCCCATTGTTTCTGTGATAAAAACGGATACATCTTCGGATGTGTACCGTTTTACGGACAGTTACAATGATGAGGAATACCGGGAACTGGTAAAAGAGATTTTGGCACAAAGCCTGTATCTATGTGAGGAGGCGGATGTTTTGGAAAAGGAAATGAAAGAGGAAACCATGGAGGCATTTTTCCATCAATATCAGTTTCTCACACTCTCCACCTGCCGGACAGGGGAGGGAAAGGACGCAAGGCTGTTAGTGATTGGATGTAAAAAAAGATAAAGGACAGCGTTTGGACATAATGTCCAGACGCTGTCTAAAAAAGGAGGCAGAACATGAAAAATGGTTGGAAATGTGTTACGCCGGACCGTTTAAGTCTAAAAAAGAAACTGGCGGTATGTACCGCCGGAATTTTGTGCGGGCTTTGGAACAGTGTTCCGGCGGTGGTAATGGCAAAGGACAAAAGCACGACCACAGATACGGGTGTCAGTGATGTGACAGACGGTATTGGTGTCATCAAGGACTTGGTGCTTGGCTGCGTGGGCGGTGTGGGTGTGATATTCCTTGCATGGGGACTGCTGGATTTTGGTACGGCATATGCCGCCAATGAAACCACACAGCAGAGTCAGGCAATCAAAAAGGTGGTTGGCGGTCTGATTATGGTGGCGGTTCCTGCCATCTTGAAACTGTTGGGTGTTTCTTAAAAACAGCATGGCGAAAGACAGGCTGTTCCCAAAAGGGGGGTGATGAATTTGGGATTATGGGATTCCGTAACGGGATTCTTTTCGGACATGGGAGATTTCTTCAGCGGTAAGGATTTCTTTGAGGCTGCGGGGTATGCGTGGAATGACATGATGCAGCTTGCCGGGAATGTGCTGACAAAAAATCCGTCTGCTGGAACATACAAGGATACATGGGAGAGTATATCGACGATATATACCACCATGAATGCTGTGGCGGTATCGCTTTTATGTGTCTTTTTTCTTTATGGTTTCTGTCGGGACAGTTGTGATTTACACGCTGACCTTACTTTTGACAGAACCATAAAAATGTTTATCCGGCTGATTATTACATCCAATGTGATGAGCCTTGCCCTGACATGGATGCCGAAGTTTATGACATGGGGAAAGAAACTGACACAAGCGGTATTGGGGGAGAATAAACTGAATATGGTATATGATTTTGATGGGGTTAAGGTGTATGAAAACATATCCAGTGCGGATTTTGGAACAATGACAGCGTTTCTGACCTCCATACTGTTTTTTCTGTTTACCTGCGTCTGTGGGTTTATCGTGGTGCTTACGGTACTGAACCGGATTTTGAAAATTTATATGATTGCCCCGTTTGCCGGACTCGCCCTTTCCACGCTGGCAGCGGGAGGGCAGACGGCACAGGTGGGATATTCCTACATCAAAACTTTTTTCGGCTATGTTCTGACGGCACTTTTAATCGCTGTGGTGATTACCATCAGCAGCACATTTATTGATACGGTGGCACTGGATACGGAAAATGCGGTAGTCCGGCTGTTGGAATACTGTCTGAAAATGGGGGCGATTGCCTCTAGCGTAAAAATGTCGGACAGCGTAATGCAGAAAGCATTCGGACTGTAAATATAAGGAGAATAAAATGTATTGCTATTGTGTGGACGAAATGCTATAATAAAGTTGAAGTAAGGAAACACGGAGATTTACGAAGGGAGTGTTATACTATGGCAACAAAATCAGCTAATTTGTATGCAAGGATAGAGCCTGATGTAAAAGAGCAGGCAGAAAGTATTTTATCAGCACTTGGCATTCCGGCATCCA
>CAZFHT010000075.1:0-9971 GCA_964518785.1 uncultured Eubacterium sp. | reverse complement strand
GTGCAAGTCCAGAGTGGGTTACTAACCATAACCACCGATGATTTCAACTGGAGATTTTAATGATTTCTGTCAATAAGAGTACATTTTGGCAGAATGTATTGTCATTGGCAGGAATAAAATAGAATTCATTTGGCAAAAAATACCATGAGGAGGTGATTCCGCATGAGATTGGAGATTGATGACAAGTTTCGTTTCGTCAGCTTATGGCTTACTAAGAGCGATGAGGAACAAAAGGAGCAGTATATCGCAGAGCTGCAAGACCAGATTGATGAATACCGGGCGAAAAAATATAAACTTGTCATTTACCACTCAGGAGAAGGTGACTTGCTGCAGCTTGTGGGTGATTTGCTGAGTCACAATAAAAATATTGTCAATGAAGAAAAACAGGTTGAAAATTACGAAAGAGGATGTTACAATGTTGTCAGTAAGAATAAAACAGAAACAAATAACTTTGAAAGGAAGAGGTCTTGTGGAAAAAAAGTCAGATGAAATGCTGGAAACAGAGATTTTTGGTTATTGCAGGATTTCTGTTGATGAAGAGTTGGATAGGGAAAATACATCCATCGAAAATCAGAAAAGCATTATTGCTGATTTCTGCAAAAGGAAATTTCCTAAGTGTAAAGTAATGTTTTACGAAGACAGGGACAAATCGGGTTACACGTTTGAGCAGAGGGATGGATATCAAAGCATGAGGCGTAAACTCATGGAAAAGAACCGGATAAACATACTTGTTGTAAAGGATTTTAGCCGCTTTTCCAGAAGAAACAGCAAAGGTCTGGTGGAATTGGAGGACTTGAGAGATGCTGGGGTTCGTATTATCAGCATTGGAGATTCCATAGACTATCCCACCTTTGATGATTGGACAGCTATTCAGTTTCGGTTTTTAATTAACGAAATGCCTGTCACAGATGCCAGCAAGAAAGTTCGCTCCGTAATCAGGCGGAGGCAGGAGGAGGGAAAATGGCTTTGTACGGTACCTTATGGTTACATGGTTAAAAACATGAAAAAACAGGAAATTGGTACGATACCGGATGAAGTGGATGTCATACGCAAAATTTTTTCCCTGTATATAGATGGATGGGGCTACAAAAAGATAGCAAACTATCTGACAGACCAAAAGATTCCTACTCCCCGGATGAAAGAGAAGGAGAGGGCTGAGGCTCGTGGTGACGATTATAAGCGAAAGGAAACAAAAACGACATGGAGTATCGTCAGTATTCAGGGGATTTTGGCGAACGACTTCTATATCGGGACATTCAGACAGCATAAGTACAAGCGGAAGAAGATAAATGGAGCAGATGTAAAGGTTCCCGCTGAGGAAAATATTGTGTTTGAACATCACCATGAGGCAATCATTGATGATAAGACATGGAGAATTACGCAGGAATTGTTGAAACAGAGGACAACCAACAATTACCGAGGCGTAAAAAAGTATGATAACGTATATTCTGGTTTCCTTTTCTGTGGTGACTGCGGCTCTCCGATGTTTTCCATGAGCCGGGGGGATATGGCTCCTGCTTATACTTGTGGAACATATCATAAGAGAGGTCGAAAAGGATGTACTTCACATCATACCAGAGTGGATGTGCTGGATGCCATATTGAAACAATATGTGAAAAAGGTTCGGGATAATTCGGAGGATATGCTGAAAAAATTGGAGACGTCCGTAAAAAACGAATCTGCGGAGTTAAAAGAAAATGAAACAACGATTTCTTTGCTTGAGAGGTATCTGGCAGAGGCGAAAGAGGAATACAAGGCTCTCCAAAAGCGAAAAATCAAGGAAATTGCAAGGCTGGAAACAAGAAAAGAGGTGGGAGCCGATGTGGATGCACAGATAGAGATTGTCGAGGAAACCTATCAGGAATTGGAGGATGAGACAACACTTCGTATCTGTGGACTGCAAAATCAATTAAAAACTACCACAGACAAGAAAAATGATATTGTCCGGATTAACCGATTGGCAAGGACAGTGATAGATGTTTTCAATGACATACTGGAAAAGAAAGCACTGGACAGGACAGATTTGCAGTTGATTATAGATAGGATTATTGTCTACGATGACCATATTGATGTGAAACTCAAGGCAGATGTGGATGCTATCCTACAGCTTGACAGGAGAAAGATGGAAGAATCCCTAGAGGTGGCTGCGGCTACTGAGGTGCAGACAGAAAATTTTGATACAGACAGTGAAGTTATATTAACCGGCAATGGACGAGGGGCAAATCTTCGGATGAGCAGGGTTCAGGACGGAAATAACGCTACGATGGTTCGGCTGAAAACTCGCAATCAGCTTGAACGACTCTTTGCTGTCAATATTATCAGTAGTGGCGACCCGTTGGAAATTTACACAAACCGGGAAGGCGGAATTATTTTACAGAAGTATTCCCCGATTGGTGAACTGGGAGAATTGGCATCTGAGTATGTGGAGGCTGTGGCACAGGTCAGCCGATGTACTGTGTGTGTGGCGGACAGAGACATGATTGTGGCGGCAGCGGGTGCCGGAAAAGGCGATTTTCTTGGAAAAGACCTTCATAAAGAATTAGTGCAGAGTATCGAATTGCGGGAAACACTGGTGGCGACCGGAGAAGATGCCCGGTTCTGCCAAATCATTGTTGACCAGCCGGATATCGTGTCAGAGGCAATCAGCACCATTGTCAGCGGAGGAGACGCCATTGGGGCGGTTATTCTGCTGTCACGCAATCCGGACAGGACTTTCAGCGATTTAGAAGAAAAAATCACCATGTGCGGGGCAGCTTTTCTTGGGAAATTGATGGAATAAAAGAGTGTGTCCCTTTGCACAGTAAACCAGTGTGTGGGAAAGAGTGCAGAAAGCACTCGGCTTTACGAATGTCAACGTGGTTTTTTGGACGAGAAAATCCTTGACAAATAGCGTAAAAACGATTATATATAGATGTATAGGTTATTTTTAAATCTAGCAAAAAAATTTGAGGAGGATAAAATCCATGAATAAGACTGAATTAGTAGCAGCTATTGCTGATCAGGCAGAACTTTCAAAAAAAGACTCCGAGGCAGCGTTGAAAGCATTCATCTCTGTTGTAACAGATGAGTTGAAGAAGGGTGAGAAAGTACAGCTTGTAGGTTTCGGCACATTTGAAGTTGCTGAGAGAGCAGCAAGGGAAGGTATCAACCCGCTTACGAAAAAGCCTATGAGTATTCCTGCATCCAAAGCTCCTAAATTCAAAGCAGGCAGAGGATTAAAGGATGCTGTAAACGAGTAATTTTTTTGGAAAATGGATTTTTTAAGCACTCTTTTGTTTTGGGCAAAGGGGTGCTTATTGTCTTATAAGGGAGAGAACGATGAGACTGGATAAATATTTAAAAGTATCAAGACTGATTAAACGCAGAACGGTGGCAAATGAGGCGTGTGATGCCGGACGTATCCTTGTGAATGACAAGGTGGCAAAGGCATCCGCACAGGTTAAGCCGGGAGATGTGATAGAGATTCAGTTTGGAAACCGCAATACAAAAGTCGAAGTGTTAAGCGTGGAAGAAACTTATAAAAAAGAAGAGGCAAAGGAACTGTACAAAAATTTATAAAGAGATAGTATCATAACTACACCTCCCGCCGCATATATAATGTTGATAGGATATGTGTTTGCATACAGGAGGATTATATGGTGCAGGAACAGAACCGGCAGCAGTCCGGTCAGAAACTTACTATGGAGAACCGGAAGAATGTAGAGTTAAACGGTGTCACAGAGGTAATTTCCTTTGACAACAACGAAATTTTTCTGGAAACGGTAGAGGGGATGATGCGTTTTGCCGGGGAAGACCTTCACGTAAAGCGGTTGACACTGGAGAGGGGCGAAGTGGAACTGGAGGGAAAGATTCAGGAGATTTCCTACCATCAGTCCGGCAGGGAAAAAACGGCGGGTGGAGTTCTCAGCCGTCTGTTTCGCTGATGGAGATGATTTTTTCACAGTTACGTTATTTTTCTGTGTCGCTGGTGTACGGTGCAGGGCTGATGTTTCTGTATGACTTTATTCTGGTATTCCGTTCCTTTGTGCGCCACACAAAGCTGTGGATTGTTCTTGGGGACTGGTTTTTCTGGCTTGCTGCCGCCGTTTTTGTTTTCCGGATGGTCTTTGCGTTAAACTATGGAATGATAAGAAGTTTTTTTGTCATTTCCTTTATTATCGGCATGGCTCTCTATCGGAAACTCGTCGGACAGCATTTTGTACACCTCCTTTGCACCCTGTTAAAGTGGATATTTCGACCATACGTTTGGATTGCGGAGAAATTTGATAAAAAAATGGCAAAACGCAAAAATAAATCTTGAAATCCCCCTTAGAACCCGATATAATGAGTCTGTGAGAGTGACTACAAGAATAGAAAATACGATTGTAGAATAATGTCGGGAAGGTGAAGTTCATGCGGTCAAGGAGAAGAAAAAAACGTACCAGCTTGTATTTGGTTATGCTGCTGATTGGGATTTTTCTTGGTACGTTAGTAGTTCATGGTGTCAGCTTGAGGGCAAATTGTCAAAAGCTTGCTGCGGAACAGACTCAGTTAGAAGAAAAGAAAAAAAGTCTGGAAAAAGAAAAAGAAGACATTGAAGAGAAAAAAGAATATATGAAGACGGACAAATACATTGAAGAAGTAGCGAGAGAGAAATTTGGTTTGGTTTATAATAACGAAATTATATTTAAGGCTGCTGAATAATAAATAACGAATAGGTCTGAATTTTAAGAGCGACGGAGAAATCCGTCGTTTTTTTTCGAAAAATTTTTTTTGATTTCCTCCACCGTTTGACAAAAATCCCGATTGCCTTTGTCTATACTATCACTACATTGGTAGTATATGCCCTGTGGCATAAAGAGAGGTGGAGATAAGAGAATGGAAGAACGAGACGGATTGACACGAAGGGGACGGAGTATCGTTATGCTGCTGCTTGGATTGCTGCTGGGACGGGTGTGGCTGTTCCAAATCAATCCTTTCGGGGTGGCGTTTTTTTCCTCGGTCTGCGGCGAGAGAAGAAATCGAAAAAGTATTGCCTTGGCGGTTTTAGTCGGTATGCTCACCAGTGCCGACGGAATTGGTTTGGTGAAGTACATACTGTTATTTACGGTAATTCTTGTTATTGATACGTGTCAGGAAAAA
The DNA here is from genome assembly GCA_964518785.1 of uncultured Eubacterium sp. Classification (GTDB taxonomy): domain Bacteria; phylum Bacillota; class Clostridia; order Lachnospirales; family Lachnospiraceae; genus Eubacterium_F. The sequence continues at coordinate 4,850 of CAZFHT010000075.1, read as the reverse complement.
TTGGACAAGCAGGGGAAGGGGAAAATAACACCTCTGCTTATCGCTCTTTTGTGCGGGGGAGTGAATTTGCTGCTGTCGGGGATTATCAGTGTTTTGGCGATAAATACGTGGGAAATGTTCTGGCTCAGCATGTTGGAAAGTTTTGTCGTGCTGGCACTGGCAAACATATACCAGAGAGGGGTGCGGTTTCTCTTATTTGAGGATTGGTGGAAGGAGCTTTCCGGGGAAGAACTGATTAGTCTGCTGATTCTCATTACTACAGCACTGTATGGGATTCCGGATGTGGCAAATTCCGTTTTTTCAGTGACGGCAACGATTGCGTATTTTCTTGTCTTGTTTACCGGATATCGTTACGGAGCCTCTGCCGGAGCAGTCGCCGGGGCAGCAGGAGGCGTGCTGGCAGCGTTGTCGGGGACGGACATGGTGATAGTGGGAATTTACTGTCTGCTCGGTGTCAGTGTCGGTATGTTTCGCAGTTTGGGAAAGATTTTAAGCGGTGCTGTCTATTTCCTTATGGGGTGTATTCTTGTTTATACGGCACGTTTTGATATTACGGGAATTCTTGAGTTGAGAGCCATTGTTTCCGCTGTCGTTCTTTTCCTCGCCATTCCCAAGAGTGTCATTCGCATGGTGGAAAAGGACATAAAGGAGCAGGAGGAGAATCCTTTTGCCAGAGAAGATGTGAGAGAACTGGCAAATGACCGGATTGAAGATTTTTCCAATGCCTTCCGCCGTCTGTCAAAAAGTTTTGAGCCGGGGAAACCTTTGGAAACAGAGGTTTCCGAGGAGGAGTTGGAACGGATTTATGAGGATTTATCCCGGAGAATCTGTAGTGATTGTGCAAACTGTAAATTTTGCTGGGACAACCACTACGAGGAGACCAGTGCCAATATGCACAACATTTTATGGCAGGCAGAACAAAATGGCGTGGTGTCGGTGGGAAATCTAACGCCGGAGTTTGGCAGGCGGTGTATCCGTCTGGCAACGTATGTGGAACACGCAGAGGAACGGATGGCGGTGGCAAAGCAGAATTTGGGGTGGCGAAACCGACTTGCTGAAAATCGGGAAGTAATGGCGAGGCAGATGTACGAGGTGGCAGCCGCTTTGAAATCTTTCACGCTGGATTTGGACGATTCAGACGAAATTTCAGGAGATTTTCGCCGGGAGATTATGGAGGAACTGAAAAAAGAAGGGGTGCGACTGAAACGTCTTGTGGCAAAACGGAGAAATGGTCAGTTGGAAATCGCTTTTACGGGAAGGTGCAGAGGGAATCAATGTCTGACAAAGACCGATATTGCGAAATTACTGTCACGCATAGCCGGGGTAAATCTCTGCCCCGGAAGGGAGACTAGAAACGTGCTTTCTCGTGAGGAGACGACAATGTTTTTTCGGGAAGATACGAAATTAAAAGCATTTACCGGGCTGGCAAGAGTGGCAAAATCAGGAGAAACGGTGTCAGGTGACAATTATTCTTTTTTGGAGTTGCAGACCGGGGAACTGGTGATGGTTTTGGCGGATGGAATGGGCAGCGGGGAATTTGCCTTCCGGGACAGTGTAAATCTCATTGAAGTGCTGGAGCATCTGATTGAGGCAGGCTTTGAGAAAAAATCCGCCCTCCGCCTTCTCAATACATTGTTCGTTGTGAATTACGAAGGTAAGTCGTTCACAACGCTGGATATGACGGTTGTCAACCTTCACACCGGCGTATGTGAAATTTTAAAAAGCGGAGCTGCCGCCACGTTTATACGAAAAAGCGACCATGTGGAAACGATTGAATCAAAGGCACTCCCGGTCGGAGTGGACATGGAGGCAGAGTGCGATGAAGTTTCGGTGCAGTTGGAGGACAGCGACATGGTTATTATGGTGTCGGACGGTGTGATTGACGGATTTTACGGTGGGAGAGTTCCTTTCGGGGAAGAGGGAGACACACTGGAACATCTGATTATGAGCTTATCCTGTCAGAATCCGAATGATATGGCAAACCAGATTTTAATGCATGCGTTGGCGAGAAGTTCCAGAGAGGCGACGGATGATATGAGTGTTCTGGTGGCAGGTGTTTGGAATAAAATTTGACGAATGAATGAAAAATAGATACAATATAGAGTGTTATGGGTGAAAGAAAATTTACGATTACAGAGCAGGGAGAAAGGACTTGATTCAACAGTTTAAGGATTACAATGATGTACATCATCTGATTCATAAGGGAGACGCCGGACTTATCGGTGTTTCGGGCGGTGCGGATTCTGTCTGTTTACTGCATTTACTGGACAGCCTGAAGAGAGAGTGGCGTCTGTCCCTGCACGTCCTTCATGTCAACCATGGCATAAGGGGAGAGGCAGCGGACCGGGACGCCCGGTTTGTGGAAAAGCTGGCAGAAGAAAGAGGACTGGATTTCCGGCTTGTGTCCATTTCCGTTCCCGAAGAGGCACAGCGTCTTGGGATGACGGAGGAGGAAACCGGAAGATTTTTTCGGTATAAAGCATTTGAGGAATATCGAGAACAGCACAAACTGGATTGGATTGCCGTTGCCCATCATCAGGACGATCAGGCGGAGACCTTTCTTTTTCGGCTGTTTCGGGGAACCGGCCCGAGAGGATTGGCAGGAATTCCGGCACAGAGGGAGCATATTATCCGTCCTCTCCTTTTTGCCGGACGGCAGGAGATTGAGGGATATCTCAGACAAGAGGGGCTGGCTTGGTGTCAGGACGCTACCAATGAAGAAACGGTTTATACGAGAAATTGTATTCGCCATGAGATTCTTCCGTTGATTGAGGAAAAGATTAATCCGAAAGCCGGACTGCATATCGCTCAGGCGGCGGAAAAAATGTCCCAGTGGCGGGATTTTGTGGAAAGACAGGGACGGCAGTTGTATGAACAGACCGCCGTATTCTGCGAGGGAAAGGTCATTTTGCCGGTGGATAGACTGGTTTCAGAGGATTTGGTGCTGCAGCAGGAGGTACTGCGTCTGGCATTGATGGAGCTGATTCCCGGAGCCAAGGATGTGGGGCAGTCGCATTTTGATAAAATGACGGAGTTTCTTCAGGCGGAGAAGGTAGAAACAGGAAAAATTCTCTGTCTTCCGGGCGGCATTACAATGGAAAAGCAATACGGTGAGCTTGTTTTCTCTGCTGAATGGGAAAAATCGAATGAAACGATGGAACTGGTATGCCAAATTCCGTCTCGTCATATTGTTAAATGGAAGGGAGAACAGTTCGAAATATCGTTGACGGTGGCAGAAAGAATGGATTTGGAGGAGAGAATTCCAGAAAAAGACTATACGAAATTGTTCGATTATGATATGATAAAGGGTAGCTTGGTACTTCGCAGTCCGAAGGAAGGAGATTTTTTTATCATCGACGAGGAAGGTCACCGAAAAAAGCTTAACAGACATTATATTGACCGGAAGATTCCAAGGAGCAGGCGGCAGGAACAGCTTGTGCTTGCGGAGGGAGCTCATGTGCTTTGGGCATTTCCGGATCGAATGAGTGAGGCATACAAGATAAAACAAGATACTAAAAAAATATTAATTGTAACAAAAGAAAGGAAACGGTCATGAAAGAGGAACTTAGTGTGTTAATCGAAGAAGAAGACTTATCCGAGAGGATAAAGGCTTTGGCAGATGAGATTAATCGGGACTTTCAGGGAAAAGAACTGCACCTTATCTGTATCTTGAAGGGAAGTGTATTTTTTGCCTGTGAACTGGCAAAATATATTAACGTGCCTATGACGTTGGATTTTATGAGCGTGTCAAGTTACGGTGACGGCATGAAGAGTTCCGGGTATATCAGCATTTTGCAGGATTTGACGATGGATATTAAAGATCGTGAAGTGTTGCTGGTGGAAGACATTGTGGACAGCGGCAGAACGATTTTTTATCTTTATAATATGCTGAAAAAGAGAGAACCTGCCAGCATGACAATTTGTACTCTGCTGGATAAACCATCATGCAGGGAGACGGATTTGAAAGTATCCTATGTCGGATTTGAGATTGAGGATTTGTTTGTGGTCGGCTTTGGGTTGGATTATGCTCAAAAATACCGCAATTTACCATACATTGGAGTATTAAAATTAAAGGAGGATTAACCCTATGAGAGGATTGCGAGGATACGGCTTTTTCATTTTAGTCGTAGCCGTCATTTTAGTCGCTGTGATTACGAACGATTATCTTTCGTCGCAAAGTCAGGAGACTTATACTTACAGCGATTTTAAATCAGACATTCAGGACAGCAAGATTGCGAAGGTCGTGATAAGCCAGAATCCGGAGGTTCCTACCGGAAGGGTAGTGGTAACGACTGCCGACAGCGAGAGAAAGAGTTTTTATACCCCCGATGTAAATGGGGTGCTGACGTATTTGGACACTGCAAATTTTACGGAAGTAGAAGTAAATGATGTGTCTACCACGCCATGGTATTTGGAATTGCTCCCGTATCTGCTTGGCTTTATATTGATTTTCGTACTCTTTATGATGATGAATGGTCAGGCACAGGCAGGAGCCAATGCCGGAAATAATAAAATGATGAATTTCGGCAAGAGCCGGGCGACCATGATTCCGCCGGACGAACGGGCGAAGACGTTTTCGGACGTTGCCGGACTGGTGGAGGAAAAGGAGCAGTTAGAGGAAATCGTTGATTTTCTGGCAGAGCCGGATAAATACACAAAATTGGGAGCGCGTATCCCGAAGGGTGTGATTCTGGTAGGACCGCCCGGAACCGGTAAGACGCTGCTTGCCAAAGCGGTGGCAGGAGAGGCAGGAGTGCCGTTTTTCAGCATATCCGGTTCGGACTTTGTGGAAATGTTCGTGGGCGTGGGTGCCTCTCGTGTGCGTGAGCTTTTTGCAGACGCAAAGCGGC
>CAZFHT010000074.1:0-10136 GCA_964518785.1 uncultured Eubacterium sp. | reverse complement strand
GCGATGAAAATTCAGGTCTTGCACTTATAAAGTCGGAAGCCTTTCTTAATTTCGCTGATATGGTGAGGAAAAATACAGAATAGAATCATGGAACGAAAAGCAAGAAACTGATGAATGAATAAAAAATGAATAGAGCAACTGAAAAGAGTTGGACAGAATTACTGTCCGGCTTTTGCTGCAAAGTATGCAGATGAAATTTGGCTGCTAATCTATAGCCGCTTAAAAGCGGCGGAATGGAGGGAAAAATGAACAGAGAAGATTTTGAAAAATTAGACGCATTTGGAATCGGTGCACCGAACACAGCATTTGCACAGTATTTTATCGGTGAGTCATTCTTGAAACCGCTGACGGATATTCAGAATGGTGAGTATCCGGTATTTAATGTGACCTTTGAGCCGGGCTGCCGCAATAACTGGCATATTCACCATGCGACGGAAGGCGGCGGACAGGTATTGATTTGCACAGCAGGAGAGGGCTGGTATCAGGAATGGGGAAAAGAGCCCGTAAGCCTTGAGCCGGGAAAAGTCATTGTCATTCCCGCAAATGTAAAACACTGGCATGGTGCAAAAGCAGATTCTTGGTTTTCTCATGTGACCTTTGAGCCAACCGGAAAAGATACCTCCAATGAATGGCTGGAGGCTGTTGATGATGAAACTTATGGAAAGTTAGATAGCATATTATGCTGAAAATAATAAAAATTGTGCGTAGTAGAAATATTACGCACCTTTTTTAATTTTGGCAGCTATTTTGACGTTTCTCTAACAAATATTGAACGTACAGAATAGTTTTTTTAGGGGTATCTTTTATATACAAAATATGTTAAAATGATATGTGGGTGTACGTGGTTATTGTTTTTTATTGGAGGTTTGGATGTATGGCGAGACGGGGAATGGAGAAATCAAAGCAACGGCGGATTAAGGGGATTTTTTGTCTGATTGTGGTGATAGCAGTTGCCATGATTATTGAAATTCTCATCCTTAATACGATGAATAAGAAAAACTCGAACAAAACATCTTTAGTCCTGCTCAATCAGGTTGTAAGCGTAATCGAGGAAAATGAGAAAAATGAAAATCAGCTTATTACCACGTTAAAAGAGGATTATATTGTTCGTGCGCAGACCGTTTCCTATATTTTGGATTCCAAGCCGGAGGCGGCGCAGGACGTTGAAGAATTAAAAAAGATTGCCGATATGATGCGGATTGATGAAATCCATTTGTTTGATTCGACTGGGAAAATATACAGCGGTACAGAGCCAAAGTATTATGGGTACAATTTTGATTCGGGAGAACAGATGTCGTATTTTAAACCAATGCTGGAGGATAAGAGTTTGACGATGTGTCAGGATGTTACGCCGAACACAGCAGAGGGAAAAAGTATGATGTATGCCATTACATGGGACGAGGCAGGAGACAAAATGATTCAGGTGGGAATCGAGCCGCTGCGTCTGCTGGATGAACTTCGGAGTAATGAAATCTCGGAAGTTGTCGAAAATATGCCGATGTATGAGGGAATTAATATCTATGTTGCAGAGGCAGATTCCGGGCTGATTTGTGCTGCTACGGATGATAATCTGATTGACAGCACGTTGTCGAAAATGGGTATTACGGAGACGGATTTTGAATCAGGGAAAGCAGTGAGTGATGTATTGCGAATTGACGGATACACGAATTACTGCAAATCTATGAAAACCGGAGACTATATTGTCGTTGTCGCATGTTCGCTAAGTGCCACTGTCAGGAATATGGTTGTTGCGTTAATTATAGAGCTTGTCTACTTAATGCTGGCAGGTCTGACAATTCTTTATATGTTCAGACGGGTACTGCGGGCCAATGATGAAAAAAATACGCAGATGTCGATTTTAGTGTCAATGTCGGATATTTATAACAGCATGCATTTGATTGACCTTGAAGAAAATATCATAAAGCAGTATAATGCTCGTGATGAGGTGAGCCGGGTAGTAAATAATACCTATGGTGCAGACGAGACGGTGAAACAGATGACAACTCTGACGACAAGGGAGGAGTATTGCGAGGCTGCGTTGAATTTTACGGATGTTCATACGCTTGCAGACAGAATGAAGAATAAAAAAATCATATCCAAGGAATTTATGAGCAAGGTAATCGGCTGGTATCGGGCGTCCTTTATTGTCATTGAGACAGATGAGGGGAAACGTCCGACCAAGGTTATTTATGTAACGCAGAATATCAATGAGGAGAAGAGAAAGGAAGAAGAACTGATTTACAGGTCTAACGTAGACGAACTCACCGGATTGTATAACAGACGGGCGTATGAAGATGACATTGCGGAGCGCAATGATATTGCGTCAGAGGAGAATTTTGTATTTATTTCAATGGACGTAAATGGTTTAAAGAAAGTGAATGACAATCGAGGACACATTGCCGGGGATGAGCTTCTGGTTGGTGCGGCGAATTGTATGAAGAAGTGCTTTGGATCATACGGAAAAATTTATCGGATGGGCGGTGACGAATTTGCCGCAATCCTATTTATCAATGAGGCAGAGCTTAAAAATGCAAAGAAGAATTTTGGGGATACGACGGCGAAATGGTCGGGAAAACATGTACACAATCTTTCGATATCCTGCGGCTATGTTACAAGGCGGGATGTAGACACTGTTTCGGTACATGAGATAGCAAATATTGCTGACAAAAAAATGTATGAGGCGAAATCTGCTTTTTACAAAAACAGGAGGTAGCTATGACTCAGGAGGAGAGAAGAGTTTGGCTGATTGAACAGTTGTATAAGGAGGATTCCCGCTATGAAAAATCAGGGATTCCTTCCGATACTCAGCAGCAGAAGGACTTGCTGCGTTCTTTGATGAACATACGGGGACCGGAAAAAATCAGTTCAGAATTTTTGCAGATTCAGGATGAATATTTGACAGAGGAAAATGGAAAAGATGGTTATACGGATGTAGAAGATTTGGAGCCGTCCGCTTACGATTCCAGAATGTATTTGTGGCAGGGAGATATCACGACATTGAAGGTGGACGCTATCGTAAATGCTGCGAACAGCCAGATGTGCGGCTGCTTTCGCCCGCTGCACAATTGTGTGGATAATATCATACACAGTAAATCGGGTATTCAGCTACGGTTAAAATGCAGTGATATGATGAAAGCCCAAGGTTACGAAGAGCCTGCCGGACGGGCAAAGATTACCCCTGCTTACAATCTGCCATGTAAATACATTCTTCATACAGTGGGACCGATTGTACAGGGAAGAGTGACGGAGGAGCACTGTAATCTGTTAAAATCCTGCTATCGGAGCTGCCTTGAGCTGGCAGAACAGAACGGAGTAGAAACGATAGCATTTTGCTGTATTTCTACGGGTGTATTTATGTTTCCGAATGACTTGGCGGCGGAATTTGCCATCAAGGCAGTGAAAGAGTACCTTGACGGTCATTCCGGTATCAAAAAAGTCGTATTTAATGTGTTTAAGGATGAGGATATGAGGCTGTATACAAGTTTTCTGGCAGATTAGTCTGGATGGGCAAGTTCCCTGTTGCTTTTGAAATTGCAGGAAAAACGTTCGTTTAATGGTTTTCCGTTTGTGACGCTTAAATGAAAATCCTGTAAAATGTCTGTTGTCATTGGTATCGCCTTCTCATAGATGGATTTCAGGGTTTGATTGGTCTGGGGGGCATATTTTTTTGGTTTTAAATCCAGCATATGACCTTCCAGCTCATTGTAGTGGGCAGAAATTCTCATGCCAAGGCGAATCATCACACGTTTAAAGGACTTACCGCTGGTCAGCAGTTTTTTGTAGAACCTCATTCCCTGCAGAGATTTTCGAATACTTTTCTCTGTCAGCCGGAATGGGTGGTACGCCTTTTTCATTGCGTCAATGACTTCGGAACTTTCATCAATCAGTTTCCAGACCGGATAGGTGACCGGGCGGTGGCCATCCGCTTTCATGAGATAACGGTCAAATTCATTTTCAATTGCCAAGTGGTTAAACCCTCTTTTTTGAGAGAGGGGAATCACGTAAGTGTGGCACTCGCTGTCAAGCATGAAGTGACACAAAAATCCAAGTGTATAGGCGTAGACGCCGGAGTCGGTTCCTTCTTTCTGAAGAATCGGAATCAGACGGTTCAGATACTCCTTTAATGGCTGGCTGTGCTGCCAGTAGCCAAGCTGGTTTGTACGCAGTTTCAATACCGGGTGGTAAAAAAAGAGAAAGTCTGGTCCCTGTAATCCGGCATTAAATTCTTTTTGATGTTTATAAATAATTAATTGCAGTTCCTCCGGCAGTTGTTCTGTAACTTTTTTGCCAAAGGACTCATGAGTATAAATACATGGCATAAGTAATTCTCCATTCTGTAGTAAAATTGAAACGAGACAAGATTAGTATACCAAACATCGTAAAAAATATAAAGAGGTTTTGAAAGTTATGAGAAGAAATTATCAGCATGAGCTGGATGAAATACTGAAAAAGCTGGAGGGTGAGAAAAAACGGCTGTTTCTGCACTGCTGCTGTGCTCCTTGCAGCAGTTATGTTCTGGAATACCTTCACCGTTATTTTCACATTACCTTGTTTTTCTATAATCCTAACATTACAGAGGAACCGGAATACGAAAAAAGAAAAGAGGAGCTGAAACGGTATTTGCGGGAAGTTCCTTTTGGAAATGACATAAAAGTGGCGGACGCCGATTACGAGCCGGAACGATTTTTGTCAATGGCGAAGGGATATGAAACCTGCCCGGAACGGGGAGAACGTTGTGAGAGGTGTTTTCGCCTGCGGTTGGAGGAAACAGTAAAAATGGCGGCAGCCGGGGACTATGATTATTTCTGCACGACTTTATCCATCAGTCCCCATAAAAATGCAGACCTTTTAATGCAGATAGGGGAAGAACTCGCACAATCCTATGGTGTTTCTTATCTGCCTTCGGATTTTAAAAAGAAAAACGGTTACAAGAGAAGTATTGAGCTGTCCGCAGAGTACAATCTTTATCGGCAGGACTATTGCGGCTGCGTGTTTTCTAAAGCAGCCAGCCGCCGGAAAGGAGAAAAAGGTGAAGAACATTAAGAAGATAACTGCCCTTTTGCTGACGCTGTGTGCAATCGTTTTGCTGGAAGGCTGCGCAGTCAATGGAAACTCCCAGACAGGAACGTCGGAAGAGGACGGAAAAGAGACAAGAGAACTTTATGCCATGGATACGATTATGGATTTAACCTTATATGACGATAAAAACGGAACGATGGATAAGGCAGTTCAGTTGATTAACCGCATGGAGGAGCTGTTTTCAGTGACAAAGGAGGATAGCGACGTTGCGAAAATAAATGCGGCAGCGGGCAGTCCGGTGACAGTTTCTGATGAGACCTATGAGTTGCTGCAGATTTGCCGGAACGTCTCGGAGACGACGGGGGGACTTTTTGATGTGTCCATTTATCCCCTTGTGAAGGCGTGGGGATTTACGACGGAAAATTATCAGGTTCCAACGGACGAACAGCGGAAGGCGGCGATGGAGAAAATTGATTACACGAAGGTTCAACTGCTGCCCGACAATCAGGTTCAGTTAGCAGAGGGCATGGAAATTGATTTGGGGGCGGCGGCAAAAGGTTATCTGTCCCAAAAACTGATGGAACTGTTTCAAGAGGACGGCATCACCTCAGCCATTGTCAGTCTGGGAGGCAATGTGCAGGTGCTTGGGAAAAAAGAGGATGGCAGCCCTTACTGTGTAGGCATTGTAAATCCATCCGACGGCACCAGTCTGTTTGGCACTGTCAATGTGGAAAATAAGGCGGTGATTACCAGCGGAATTTATCAGCGGTATTTTACGGCGGAGGATGGTACGCAGTATCATCACATTATGGACAAGCGGACCGGAAAACCGGCAGATAACGATTTGGCGTCGGTGACGGTTATATCTGAGGACGGCTCCGAGGCGGACGCACTGGCGACTGCATTGTTTGTTATGGGAGAAGATGAGGCGAAAAAATTTCAGGAGGAACATTCGGAAATTCAGATTATTTTGATTCGAAAAGATGGCAGTTATTGGCAATCAGAGGGGGCAGGCATGACGACAGACCTTGACACAGAGGGCAATAAATAATATAATATACATTATTATTCCTACTGGGATACTAGGAAAAGGAGGGGGATAAAATGTCGATAAAAAACATTGCCAAAGAGGTGGGAGTGTCACCTGCCACTGTTTCAAGGGTATTGAACAATCCGGATTACCACTGTGCCACACCGGGACTGCGTGACAAAATCTGGGAGGCTGCCATTAAGATGAATTATGTGCCGAACGAGGCGGCAAGAAACCTGAAAATGGGAGTGAAGGATAAGGAAAAACCGATTTTTTACATTAATGTTCTGATGACTCGTATGGATACGGCGATGGCAGACCCGTTCTTTACGGAAGTTCTTCATGTGATTGAGAGTGAGATACATAGGAATAACTGTATTCTTTCTAAAGTCTGGTATATGTCTTTATTTTCAGATGACAGAGCGTGTCAAAGGGAAAATCTCGACCATATTATCGATTCCATGTATAAGGAAGTCCAAGGAAAATGTGATGGCCTGATTATTATAGGGAAATGTAATCAGCAGGCAATAAAGAAACTGAATGAAAAATATAAAAGTGTGGTGTCGGTAAACCGTAATTCCACAAACTATGAGATTGATGAAGTGCTTTGTGACGGCGGGAAGATTTCTGCCATGGCAGTGAATTATCTGATTAAGCTGGGACACCGGGATATCGGATATGTAGGGGAATGTCACAATGAGGCGAGATATAACGGTTATGTGGATACATTGAGAAAAAACGACATTGTAGTGGAGCCGGATTACATCATGGAGACAAAGCAGACCGAGGCAGAAGGCTATGAGGCAATGGAAAAATTTTTGAAATCCAGCAATTCTCCTACGGGAATTTACTGTGCCAATGACATTACTGCGATAGGAATGTTGAAGTGCCTGAATAAATACAAAAACCTGTATCGTAAGCCGTCAATTATATCCAGTGATGACATTATCGAGGCACAGTATACGAATCCTATGCTGACTACCGTTCGTCTCCCAAAAGAAGAGATGGGGAAATTTACGCTCTATCTTCTGCTTGACCGTATGCAGGGAGGACATAAAGGGATTGTGAGAGCAGAACTCGAAGGCAGTTTGATGATTCGGAACAGTTGTATGCCGGCGGATGCAGTGGATGACTCCCTGTGGAGTGATTATTGTATCTAATATATGCCGGAAACAACGGAAAAACAGAGATGAACACGTTTTCGAAATAAGGCAGGGAAGAGGTGAAAACCTCTTCCCTTTTGCCGTTTTTTATGGAAAAAAATGGACTTTTTAACAATTTTGTGAATACGTTTTCAATATTGTGTATTGAAGTGGACAAGGGAAATGAGATATGATTCACACTGAAAATAAAAAGGAAAGCGAGGATAAAAAAATGAGATTAAAAAATTTAGGGAAAAAAATTCTGACACTTACTACTGTCAGTGCGTTGGTGCTGGGGGCATTGACCGGCTGCGGCGGCAGTTCATCGGAGAGCAGTGATTCCGGAGAGGCAAAAAGTGTTGAGATTACCAACGTTTCTTACGATCCGACAAGAGAGCTGTATGCAGCATACAATGAGATATTTGCAAAGTACTGGAAAGAGAAAACCGGACAGGATGTAACCGTAACCCAGTCCCATGGCGGCTCCGGTAAGCAGGCATTGGAGGTAGCCAATGGTCTGGAGGCAGATGTTGTGACACTGGCACTGGAGGGAGATGTGGATGTTGTGGCAGATGCCGGACTGATTGAGGATGGTTATACAAGTGAATTTGATTTGGACAGTTCACCGTATACGTCTTCCATCGTATTTCTTGTAAGAAAAGGAAATCCAAAGAATATTCAGGATTGGGATGATTTGTTAAAAGATGGTGTCGGAGTGATTACGCCGAACCCGAAAACCTCCGGTGGAGCTTGCTGGAATTATCTCGCTGCATGGTATTATTTTGAAAAGCAGGGACAGGATGAAGACCAGATTAAAGCGAATATGAAGAAACTGTACTCGAACGTGCTTGTACTGGATTCCGGTGCCAGAGGGGCAACAACAACCTTTACTGAGAACGGTCAGGGCGATGTGCTGCTGGCATGGGAAAATGAGGCATTCCTTTCTCTGAAGGAAAGTCCGGGTGAATATGAAATTGTCATCCCTTCGGTATCGATTCTTTGCCAGCCAACGGTTGCTGTTGTTGATGAAGTAGTCGATAACCGGGGTACGAGAGATGTGGCTACCGGATATTTGGAATATTTATATTCTGACGAGGCACAAAAACTGGAGGCTGAGAATTTTTACCGCCCATCCAGTGAAACGATTCTGAAAGAATATGAAACCACAAGTGACAGCAATACCATTACCGAGATTCCGGAGGATGGAAAATGGATTATTTCCAATGTGGAGCTGACTGACATTTCCCACTTCGGCGGCTGGAAAGAGGCAAAGGCAAAGCATTTTGCCGATGGCGGATTGTTTGACAGTATCTATGAGGAAAAATAAGTGAAGAAAGAGAGGACATAGTGGTGAAAAAAATAAAAAGAAAAAGAAGAGTAATTCCGGGATTTGGATTATCCTTGGGAGTGACAGTAACAATGCTGAGTTTGATTGTTTTGATTCCGTTATGTTCTCTCGTTGTCTTTTCTGCAAAATTATCCTTTGCGGATTTTATCAAGACAGTGACAAGACCGAGGGTTTTGTCCAGTTATGCCGTAAGTTTTGAAACGGCATTGATTGCCGCAGTAATTGACGCAGTGATGGGGACGATTCTGGCGTGGGTATTAGTGAGATACACCTTTCCGGGCAAGAAGATTATGAACGGCATTATCGAGCTGCCGTTTGCCCTGCCGACGGCAGTAGCCGGAATTTCCCTGACACATTTAACGACGACAAATGGCTGGGTGGGAGCTTTCTTCTACAAATTTGGAATTTCCATTGCCTATACAAGATTGGGCATTACTGTAGCGTTAATATTTATCGGGATTCCATTTGTTGTGAGAGCAGTGCAGCCGATATTGGAGAAAATGGATGTGCAGTATGAGGAGGCGGCAAATATTTTAGGGGCGAACGGACGGCAGATTATGTTTCGTGTCATCCTTCCGGAAATTATGCCGGCACTGATTGGAGGCTTTACCATGTCTTTTGCCAGAGGTCTCGGAGAATATGGCAGTGTTGTATTTATTGCAGGAAATACACCGTACGAGACGGAGATTGCCCCGCTTATGATTATGTCAGAATTGCAGGAGTACGACTATTCCAGTGCGACCTCGATTGCCCTTGTTCTGCTGGTGGCAGCTTTCGTTATATTATTTATCAATGCCTTGATTCAGAGCAGGACATCAAAGATAGTCAGCGGTATTGCCTGACCGTTAAGAAAGGACTGGTGAAGGGAAAATGACGATAAGAAAAGATTCTGGTTTGCTCAAATGGGTGCTGATTGCCCTGTGTGTGATTTTTCTCACTGTTATGCTTATTTTACCGCTGGTTTATGTGATGGCGACAGCTTTTGGGGACGGAATAAAGGTTTTCATTCAGGCAGTGACGGATGAGTATGCCTTAAAGTCCATTTTGCTGACAATAGAGGTAACTGTTATCTCCGTAGTGGTGAATACGGTTTTTGGAATTTTTGCCTGCTGGTGTATCACACGCTTTCAGTTTCGGGGAAAGAAAATTATCTCCACGCTGATTGACCTTCCGCTTACGGTTTCACCGATTATTGCCGGATTGATTTATGTGCTGACCTTTGGACGGCAGAGTGCAATCTATCCCTTTTTACAGAATGCGGGTATCAAGGTGATTTTTGCGGTTCCGGGCGTGGTACTGGCGACGATTTTTGTAACCTTTCCGTTTATTTCAAGGGAAATTATCCCGGTGCTGACAGCACAGGGGACGGACGAGGAGGAGGCAGCGGCACTGATGGGAGCCGGGGGATTCCTCATCTTTAAAGAGATAACGTTTCCTCATATACAATGGGCGCTGCTCTATGGCATTATCCTGAGAACGGCGAGAGCCATGGGAGAATTTGGTGCGGTATCGGTGCTTTCCGGTCATCTGAGGGGCAGGGCGAATACAATGCCGTTGTACATTGAACTGTTGTATCAGGGCTATGACTTTACCGGAG
>CAZFHT010000073.1:0-10332 GCA_964518785.1 uncultured Eubacterium sp. | reverse complement strand
CGCTCCCATGTGTAATCCAGTGTCATAGCTTTCATTACCTCCATTTTCCTTGACCGCAAAAACTCTTCCAAGACATGCTGTTGGATACACTTCTCAATGGAATCCGAAATTGCTTGCTCCAGTGGTACTCCTGACGCAATGTTTTTTCGAACTTCATCCACGAAGTACATATATTCCCGCAGCACCTTACATTTCTGTAACAGATTTTGATTTTTCCCCTTGTTAATGTTATACACAGTGCAAATCAGCTCCAGCTCCGGCGTATCCGTAGGGTGGGAGAAGGAATCGGACAGACGCAAAATTTCTTTTTCTGGTCGTTCTTCTTTCCCATTGTAAAACACCACGAAGTGGGGCGTATCTATCGGAATCCGCTTTCGGCTGTACAAATCCCGGTCTTTCACTACCGGGCGGACAATGTCTGCGTAATAAATCAAACTTCGCAGCGGCATATTCGGATTGTAAGTGGATTGGTGCTCGTAAATGTTGATATGAAAATCAATCACGAAGGCGGCATCATTCCGAATACTCAGCGAAATGCCCTGCTCCAATCGTTTCATCGTTACCTCGGATGGATTCTGATAATCCGTTCCATTCAGTGCGTTGTAAACCTCCAGTGCATATACCGGGTTTTCCAACAACATACTAAACACGTCACTTTTGTAATTTCTGTTTTCTGGCATACAGACTCCTTTCTGTCAGGAGTCCTTCACTGCGGTTTACTTTCCTCTGAAAAACTCCTGCTCTTAAATTAAATGATAATGAATCGTTCAAGCAAGAATTTTCAGACTTTTTTATAATATTCGAGATTGTGATAGACGTGCAAGCCTACTGCCCACGCTTAATATTGTGCGATTAAATCGCACATGAAAATCTGCTTTGCTATATTCTACCACGAATGAGTGACCTGTGCAAGGGAAAAAAGTTTGGTGATTCCTATTTCAAAAATTGGAAAAATCAATTTTTCCCCCTATTTTCCCAATAAAATAATGACCTTCCCCCCTCAGGCAGACAACCCGGAAATGTCCTCTAAAATATTTCTTCCATCTCCGCCAATTTTTCTTCCATCCTATGGTGAAATAATCTTTTTCCCCAAAAAACAAAGTAAGCGGTACATGGGCGGCATGAACCATGTCGGTGCGGCGTTCTTTTTCGCCAAAATAGTTAAAGAACCGCCGGGTGTCCTTTCGGAACTGCGGTATCTTTTTCCGCATATCCGGTATCTCACTATCGGAGGGCTGCATTTTTTCTAATAGGTTTGCAATTTTTGAATCTGACATAAAATCCCATGGAACGATTTCTTTTCCCGTTATGCGAAGTCCTTTTGCCGGAAGGGAACCGAGTATATATACGTGTCGAAGTTCCTTTCCCTCCTTTTGCAGTTGATAAGCCAGCTCTGTGACAACTGCTGAACCGACACAGTATCCGAGCAGTGTGATTCGCCCATAGTTTCGCAGTGCCGCACAAAGTTTCTCTGCCATTGTCTCTACACTATCCTCCCCAAAGTCAGCGGGGCGGACAACGGCTATATCGAAGTCTTCACCCTCCTTCTCCAAATACGAAAAAAATCCGGCAAAACTCTCACTGGTGCCGCCGCCATAGGGAACTGCCAGAAAGATTTCTGTATTTTCGCTCTTTTTTTTCATATATTCCATGCCGAATACCTTTTCCCCATAATCACCGTAAGATAATTTTTCTGCGAGAGAAGCAACAGTCGGATTCTGGTAAATAAGGGAAAAAGAACAGTCCCATCCGTTTTCCCGCAATTCGGAAATCATCTCCATTGCCGTAAGTGAGTCAAGTCCGGCGTCAAAAATGTTATCTTCCGGCAACAAAGAAACTCCGGCTAAATGTTTTCTTACAATATCATATATTTTCTTTTCCACCCTGCCATGCCGGAAGACAGGGTGCAAAGTTTTTTCTGATTTTGCCGTTTCCTGCTCCAGTTTTTTTATGAGCTGTGCCGTATTTAATTTGCCGTTTTCGTTCAATGGGAATTTCTCTACCCAATACCAGATTGAAGGAACGTGAGTGACAGGTAATTTTTTGTTTACATATTCACTCAGCCCCTCTATTTTTCGAGGTCCACAGCAGCAGGCGATGAGCCGATTGTCCCTCACACAGACAAACGCTCCCTTGATATCCGGATGTGAGCAGAGTACACTCTCAATGCTCCCGGTATCAATACGCATCCCCCGAAGTTTCACCTGATTGTCCCTGCGTCCCAAAAAGTGTAATTCACCATTCGGGGAAAGCACTGCCCCATCCCCTGTCCGGTATGTACGGATACCGTCTTCTGCAAATGATGGCAGATAGCCGCCCCGGTCACCGCCAAGATATCCCATGCCTACCAAATCGCCCCGCACACACAGTTCTCCCTCTGCACCCACGGGCAATACATTCTCCCCCTCCCACGAGGAAATGAATAATTCGGTATTGCTGACCGCTTTTCCGATTGGGATTACTTTTTCTCCCCTCTCACATTCATGGCAGGATACATCGATTGTACATTCGGTCGGTCCGTATAGATTAATCAGGCGTGCATTGGGAAATGCGGTCATTGTCTCACGGGCAAGTTCCGTCGTCAGTTCCTCCCCGCTGACGAAAATTTCTTCCAGCGGACATTTTTCTGTCCGGTGATAATGCCGGCTTTGATATTCTGACAATACAACCCGGAGCATACTTGGTACAAAGTGTATTCTTGTGACTTGTTTTCTTTGTATTTCCTGTAAGATTCTGTCGGGCATACGTTCTTCACCCTGCGGCAGAAGATACAGTTTTCCTCCATAAATAAGGCTGAGAAACAGTTCCCACAAAGACACGTCAAAGGTATACACCGTCTTTTGCATCGTGACTTTACCGGGACCGAACTTTTCTTTCATCCACGCAAGACGGCACATAAGCGAATACTCACTAATCTGAACTGCTTTCGGCGTCCCGGTGGAGCCGGAGGTATACAGAAGATACGCTCGTTCTGACTGCAATGTTTCCTTCGGATATTCTTTTTCCATGTCCCTTTTTGCCCGTTCCTGCAATTCACGGCAATCCTTCTTTGAAAAATCAGGAACGATACTGTTTTTATCTTCTATCATGATTCGGCAGATTTTTTCATATTCCTCTTTTTTCTCACAAAAATCTCTGGAATCGATAGGAAGAAAGGCTGCCCCGATATGACGAATTGCAAGCAGCCACACCGGGAGCATGACGGAACGTTTCATACAAACGCCCACCACATCATTTTTCCCCGCTTTTTGACCGAGCCAATCCACTGCCTGATAGAAAAAAGCCAGCGTTTCTTTAATGGTCCACGTCTCTTTTTCATCGGATAAAATAATTTCATCCGGCGGCGTCTCACAGCACCGTTTTAAAAACTGTTGTGCCACCGTCCGATGCGGTTTTACCTCTTTTTCACCATTCAGCACACGATAAGCTGCTCTGTCCGCTTTACTTAACAGAGTAAATTCTCCCATGGTACGCCCTTCCATAAGCTGTTCACAAAGCAGGACATAACGCTCTAACATTGCACAAATCTTTTCTTCGCTGTAATGCTCTTTTTGATAATAGCACTCCCATGATATGACATCCGGTCTGTCGTCAAACCACAACCGAATCGGTGTATCAATACAAGATTCCTTTTGCCAGTGGTATCTCTCGCTTTCGGAGTCAGTTGACGTTTGGAGATGGTAAGAAATCAAGGTGTCATAAAGAATACAGGCATCCGGATTGACCGTTCTAAGTTCTACCTGACTGTAATCTGCATACCGCATACTGACTAAAAACTTTTCATTTAACTGACGGCATTGCTCTTCCGGGGGAGCCTCGGAGACAACATGGCTAATCGGCATAATCCGGCTGAAAAGCCCGACAATGTTTTTCTCCTCTCTCCGGCGAAACGATGTCATCCTTCCCACCACTATCTGTTTTACTCCTTTTCTCATATGTCTCTCTAACAGATAGATAAAGCAGAGAACACTCTCGACAGAAACACGGTTTGCCTTTGCGTATTCCCGCAATTTTTTTGTCAGTTCGACGCCAAGCTGCCGCACGATACAGCCAGCCTCAGAGGAAATACTGACCGGGCAGTCTAACCATTTTTTTGAACAGTCAGAAAAGTTTTTCTTTAAATACTCGGCTGTTTTTTGGCGACTCATCATTTTCTTTGCAGGATTTTGTAACTGAACGAGATACCTCTCGTCCGGAACAAGATTTTCTTTCCAGTTCTCATATCCCCTCTCTTTTATGTCTGCCAGTGCTTTCATCTGCCATCCCGCCAAAATCATGACGGAAACTCTGTCGATAAGCAAATGGTGGAATTTTTCGCACACGTACCATGAACCGTCAGCGAAGTGAAACAGGGCAAACTCATAGAGGGAACCACCGTTTATTTCAAATGATCGATTTATCCATGAACCAATTTCTGATTTTACTTCGGTATTTTGTTTTTCAATTTTTTCAATGATAATCTCGTCTTCCGGTACATACTGCATTTTCCCATCACCCATATAACGGAGCCGGAGTGTTCTGTGAACGTTCGGAACTTCGTTTAAAATGAGTGTAACGAAGGAAACTTCATCCTCTTGTATTTGAAAATAACCACCACTGTTGCCCAGTTGTTTTTCCGCATAAGTAAACATCATGCTTTCAATATTTTTCTGTGCTGACGACATCTCAAATGTATTTTCCAATTCGGTTATTCTCCTCGCTGTTTTTTTCTGGAATAATTTTATCATATAATTGCTTTTTTTTCCAGTTTTTGCTGTTGCTATTCATGGACTATTCACGGAACCGCCCCATAAATTCGCAAAGCCGAGTGCTTTACGCACTCTTTTGACACAAAAATTGACAATATTCTTATTTTTCTTTATACTAATGCTAAAAACATTATATTGTTATTGGCATTACGGAGGTTTCGACATGAGTGATTTATCCCTTGAAAAAGAATTATTTGATAAGATTGTTGCGCAGATGGGACTGGCAGAGATTATCCCAACGATACCGAAGGAGAAATTATCCTATGATACTCCTATTTTTGAGAGTATGGATCCGGACGGACTGGCACTGGATTCCCTCTCTGCTTTAGAACTCGTTATACTGATTAAAGAGAATTATGGAATTGAAGTTGAGGACGAAGACTTTAAGCAACTGACTTCCATCTCAAATATCGCAGAATTTGTACGCAGCCGGAGGTAACTATGTCAGCAGCAAATGTCGTTGTAACCGGACTTGGTATTATCACTTCAAATGGAAATAATACAACTGAATTTTTCTCTAACTGTCAAAAGGGGCAGCGTGGAATCCGGGAACTGCCTTGTTCTTTTTTTGATTCCTCCCGCCTTCGAACAAGTTCTTTCGGCTGGATTCAAAACCTTGATGAACAATATGCTACCCGTCCCCGGACACTTGCTGCAAAAGCGGTTTTCGAGGCACTTGAGGATGCCGGATTGCCGCATAATCTTGACTGCTTTGGAAAACGCTGTGCCATCACTATCGGTTCTCTGAATTATGAGGATGATGATAACACGGCATATTATATGGAAAACCACGCAAAACCAGAGCGGGAGGATTTTTCTGTCTTTTTGAAGAATTTACTGAAAGTAAAAGGAGAATGTTATAATTTTTCTTCCGCTTGTGCCTCCGGTACAACGGCAATCGGTGCAGCTTTTGAACTTATCTGCTCAGATGATTACGACATTGTGGTTGTCTGCGGTGTGGATGCCCTCTCACAGGCGAATGCTTATGGTTTTAACAGCCTGCGTGTTCTCAGCACCGGATTGTGCCATCCATTGGACGAAAACCGCAACGGAATCAATATCGGCGAAGGCTGTGGAGTTCTTATTTTGGAATCCGAGTCTTTTGCCCAAAAGCGAAAGGCGGAAAGCTATGCCTATGTTCTTGGACATTCTGACCGCAATGAGGCGTATCACATCACTAGTCCCGATGTCAGTTCAGATGGTTTCTACCGTTCTATGTATACCGCCCTGCAAAATGCCGGAATTACGCCGGAGGATGTAGATTATATTAACCTTCACGGAACCGGAACGGCAGTGAATGACAAAACTGAACTGACCGCCATTTCACATCTTTACAAAAAAACGCATAAACCTTATGTATCTTCTCTGAAAACACTGATTGGACACTGTATGGGAGCAGCCGGAACGCTGGAGGCAGTATTAACTGTTTTGTGCGTGAAACATTCTTATTATTATCCGATACAAAAAGTTACGAACCCCCAAAGCGAACTGAAAGATTTTACGCTTACACCGCCGGAACAGCCACTCCGTATTGCCCTGTCCAATTCTTTCGGTTTTGCCGGAAATACTGCCAGCATTATTTTTTCTGCAGAACCTCCCCGCAAACCATTTCCGGTGTCATCTCGAAACGAGGAGAACCAAACAGCCACTGTTTATCTGAATGGAATCGGCACTGTTCTACCTGAGGAAAATCCGACCTCCGGTTCGATTCCCGGCATTTCTCCGAGGAAACTCCTCGGTATCAGTTCTCTCTCCCGCAAGGTACTGACATCTGCTGTCATGGCAGAACAGGATGGCGGTTACGAACATACGAAATGGAATCCTGACAGAATTGGTACATTCTTTTCTGCCGCTTGCGGTGAAATCTGCTCTGACAATAATTTTGTCAAAGCTGTTTGGAAAAATGAACCTGATTCATGCAGCCCTACCGAATTTGCCAATCTGACACATAACGCACCTCTAGGGCATATGTGCATTAACTTGAACTGCCGTGGTACAAGTCTAAGTCTTCACGGTGCAGCACCGCTAAAACTATCCTATGAAGAAATTAAAAATGAAAACTGCGATATTGCTCTGTCTTGTATGGCAGAACCAAATGAAGTTTCGACTCTGCTTTTGTCAAATAAACAGACGAAAGACAGTTATTGTAAGATTTCAGAAGTGAAGGTGTGTGACTGCTCCGCTTTTCAAAATGACGCTGACGCATTAACGAACAATGTAGATTTGATTTTTGATGATGGCGAAACAGACACGGCAAATAATTCTCTTTACGCCAATATGATAAAAGCGGCAAAGTACATAAAACAATCCCCGACACCAAAACATGTTCTGGTGTCAGGGACCGACCATGCAGCCAATCTGTTTACCATTTTGCTTGAAACAGTTGATAGATAATCAAATGCAGTCCAAAAGCTCACGTATGTGTTTTACCCCTATGAGTTTTACTCCTTTGACATCCAGATTTCCCGCCTTCAGAATGGATTGGCGGTTGCTTTCCGGCAGGATGCAGGTATCATATCCCGCCTTCACTGCCTCTGACACCCGGCGTTCTGCCTGAGAAACTGCCCGAACCTCGCCCACAAGACCAACCTCCCCGAAAAGAACCGTTGCCCCGTCCAATGCCCGACCATGATGACTGGACAGCAAAGCGGCCACCAATGCCAAATCCAGTGCCGGCTCCAGCACACGCATTCCGCCGGCTACATTGACATAGGCATCACAGTCTGCCATGCGAACTCCCAGCCGTTTTTCCAGCACTGCCATGAGCAGATTCACACGATTAAAATCGGTTCCCACTGCGGTACGTCTCGGCATAGGGAAACTGGTCTGACAGACAAGTGCCTGTACTTCAATCAGAAAAGGACGGCTGCCCTCCATCGTGCAAGCCACTACAGAGCCTGCCTCATTTTCCAGTCGTCCCTGTAACATAAATGCAGAGGGGTCCGGCACTTCAACCAACCCCTGATTTCTCATTTCAAATACTCCCACTTCGTTTGTAGAGCCAAAGCGGTTTTTTACGCCCCGGAGCATCCGGTACATTGCTGTCTTGTCGCCCTCAAAATAGAGAACGGTGTCCACCATATGCTCCAGCATACGGGGGCCTGCCACGTTACCCTCTTTGGTCACATGCCCAACAATAAATATCGTAATATTCCTGCTCTTAGCAAGCTGTAACAGTGTTCCGGTAATCTCCCGAACCTGACTGACACTGCCCGGTGCAGCGTCTACCGTTTCTGAAAATACGGTCTGAATCGAGTCCACGATGACAACCTCCGGTTCCATCTCGTCCACTGCCTCCAAAATGCTGCTGATACAAGTTTCTGAATACAAATAAAGAGAATCCGAAAATTCTCCAATTCGTTCTGCCCGCAGTTTAATCTGTCTGGCAGATTCCTCTCCCGATACGTACAGCACTTTCACAGCCTTTGCCGACAAAAGCCGGCACACCTGCAAAAGCAGGGTGGATTTCCCAATGCCGGGGTCTCCACCCACAAGAATGAGAGAACCCGGAACAATGCCGCCGCCAAGAACCCGGTCAAGCTCTGCCATTCCGGTTTCCCTGCGACATTCCTCCTGCGTCTCGATTTCATTTATTTTTGATGGTTTGGAGCCGGCAGAACCAACCCCATGAGAAATAGTATTCTTTCCTCGCACCCTTCCGCCAGACGGTGCCTCCACCAGCGTATTCCATGCGTGGCATCCGGGACACTGCCCCTGCCACTTCGATGTCTCAGTCCCACATTCTTTGCAGAAAAACACAGTCTTTTCTTTTGCCATATCAGCACTTCTCAATCTTCACGCTGGCACTGTTTCCTTCATCCAGCTCCAGACTCGCATTTAACTTGCCCCCTACGTTGGTAGGAATGGTCCCGGCAGTCACACCATTTACAATCAGTTTATATTCAACAGATGGCTCCATCTCCAAAGTAAAGCTAATATCTCCGGCTGCCTCTACATCAAACTCTGCCGATTCTTTGTCTCCTTTAAAATTGGTTACGGTAGAACCCGGTACGGATTCGTACACAAGCGCACCGTTTCTCTCCAGCTTGGTAATCTCCTTAAAAGTCTTAATCTTGTAAGACGCCCCCTCAAACTGGAAACCATCCTTTTTTGTTTTCGAGTCCAAAAGATAGTTGCCAAAACTTAATGTTCCATTATCGTCCTTTGTAATCAAATTTTCCACAACTGCCATTTCTTTATCCTCCTTTGTTGTCTACACTCATCATAAGACATCTGCCTTATTTCATTTACTATTAGTATACAATACAATGGGTTCTTTTTCTATTATTTTCTTCTTTTTTTTGCATATTTTTTTATTAAGGTTACGATCAAACCGCCTTACGAACAGCAACCTTTGACTTTCCTTCCATGAAGACCTCAACCGTATCTCCCATCCTCACTTCTCCTGCCAAAACTGCCTCTGCCAGCACATCCTCGACCTGCGTCTGCAGTGCCCGGCGGATTGGTCTTGCACCATAGTCCTTATCAAAGCCTTTGTCAGCGACAAAGCGAACGACATCCTCAGAAATAATCAGCTCCATCGCCATCTGCTCTTTCACACGTTTCACAAAATTTTTCACGAGAATTTCGGCAATGCTCCGAATATCCTCCTTGCTCAAGGTATGGAAAACAATCATTTCGTCTACCCGGTTGATAAACTCCGGTTTGAAAATGTGTTTTACTTCCTCCATGACACCTTCTTTCATTTTCTTGTGACTTTCTTCCTCACTCGGTGTCTGACCAAAGCCCAATGTCTTTGGCGAGATAATCCGGTTTGCCCCGGCATTGGAGGTCATAATAATAATGGTATTTTTAAAATCAACTTTTTTACCGTGGGCGTCCGTAATATGACCGTCCTCCAAAACCTGCAACAGCATATTAAACACGTCCGGATGAGCTTTCTCAATCTCGTCGAAAAGCAAAACGGAATACGGTCTTTGTCTGACCTTCTCGCTGAGCTGTCCACCCTCCTCGTATCCTACATAACCCGGAGGAGATCCTATCATTTTGGAAACGCTCTGTTTCTCCATATACTCTGACATATCAACCCGAATCATATCTTTTTCCGAACCAAAGACTGCCTCTGCCAGTGCCTTGCTCAGTTCTGTTTTTCCAACTCCGGTAGGACCGAGGAACAAGAAGGAACCAATCGGACGTTTCGGGTCTTTCAGTCCTACCCTTCCTCTGCGGATGGCTTTTGCTACTGCCTGAACAGCCTCGTCCTGTCCGACAACACGCTCATGAAGAATGGTATCCAATTTTTTCAACCGTTCCATTTCTTCCTCTGCCAGTCTTTGAACCGGAATATGCGTCCATTTGGAAACAATCTCTGCCACATGGCTCTCCCGGACGGTTCGGTCTGATTTTTTCCCTTTTCTTCCGTCTTTTTTCTTTTCTTTCTCTATCTTTTCTTCCAATGCCCTTTCATCCTGACGGATACTGAGAACAAGCTCCATGTCCCCGGCAATCAAAGCCCTCTCTCTCTCATTATATAACTCTTTTGCCCGCTTTTCCAATTTCGCAGCATTAGTTCCCTTTTTCACCAGTCTTTGAAGTCGGAATCTTGCCGCTGCCTCATCAATCA